>DJFO01000265.1:9719-10500 GCA_002432555.1 Marinagarivorans sp. UBA5870 | reverse complement strand
CCCTTTGGCGCAGGCACTCCCTTTGGCGCAGGCACTCGCTTTGGCAGAGCTCTGCCGGCCTGGCTGCTGACGACGGTGGTGGCGCCCTTCGACGATTTTTTTCACCGCAACGGCGTGCGACTCGCGCTCTCACTGCTGCTCTTCATAGTCCTGTTCAAACTCGGTGAGGCATTCCTCGGCCGCATGTCCATAGTGTTTTATAAGGAACTAGGGTTTTCCAACACGGCAATAGCAACTTATTCCAAGCTGCTCACCTGGGGCATCACGGTCGCCAGTGCCATTCCCTGCGCGCTGCTCAACGCCCGGTTCGGGCTGGTGCGAGGGCTGTTTGTCAGCGGGGTCTTTATGGCAGCGAGCAATCTGATGTTTGCTGCACTGGCGTTTACCGGCCCTAAAATTCCGCTGTTTATTGCCACCATAGTCGTGGATGGGGTGACCACGGCCTGGGCTTCCGTGGCGTTCGTCGGGTTTATCTCCATGCTCTGCAGCCATACTTTCTCGGCTACTCAGTACGCGCTTATGAGTTCGCTCGCCTCCCTTGGACGCACCTCCCTTGCCGCCTTCAGCGGCCAAATCGTCGACGGTCTCGATGGCAACTGGGCGATATTTTTCGTCATGACCACTTTGATGGTGGTGCCAAGCCTCGTGATACTGCTCGGCCTGCGGCCGGCACTCAACCGGTTGTACGCGGGAAAATCTGCCGATCCGCAGGTGCGGGAGCCCGGTGGCGCCGGGCGTTGAATCGCGCCCGATCATTCCCGGCCGATGCCAAACCCCGGGC
>DJFO01000265.1:4750-9618 GCA_002432555.1 Marinagarivorans sp. UBA5870 | reverse complement strand
TGGCAGACGACCTAGCGCTAATGGCAGACGACCTAGCGCTAATGGCAGACAACCTATAGGCATCAGCCGCGAGCCCGCCGCGGCGCCAGAAGAATTGCGAATTGGTCTTGCCGGGGACTGCACCAGTTCCGGGGTTAAGGTGCGTCACCACGTCCGTGTGAATCAGGTTAGAACTGTATATACGTACAGCCCCGACAAGTGCGGCCATCATAATGGGCAGTGGAGAGCCGCGCAAGTGATTTGTCCCCCAGTTTCATTGGACCGAATTATTTCTGCAGCAGTGTCGCAATGGCGAGGCAGGTCATCCAAAACCAGAGAGTGCGCGTCAACAATCGTTTGAGCGCGTTGATTTCCCGCTGGGTGCAATCGCAGGACTGCATCAGTTCATCGTCGACCGATAAGGCGCCGAGTACCGTTTCCCGCAGGACGCTCGCCGACGTACTCGAGACGGACAAGGCGTGGCTCTTCCAGCGATTGATACAGCCGACAAAATTGCCGGTGACAGCGAAGCTTGCTCCCAGCAGTCGCACCGGCAACCATTCCATCAACCACAGCCATTTCTGTGCCGCGGGCGAGGTCGGTGGTAAAGGCGCAGCCTCCCCGCTGGCGGGATCCTGGGTGCCGCGCAACGCCTGGACAAACAAAAATGACAAGCGGTACAGGAGCGCGCCCGCAGGACCACACAGCAAAAACCAAAAAAGCACGGCAAACAGTCTTTCAAAACCCTGGTAGGCGGTGGCTTCCAACATGCGTTGGTGCAACTGCGGCCAGTTGCCCGGCACCAATCCGCGCGCATCCACCCCCTGCCGCTGCGCCTTCACGAGGGCGACGTCCCAGGCGGCGTCGTTGCAAGCGAGGGTATAGGAGGTGGTTTCGGGCGCAAATTCACCGCGCCCCAAGGAATAGAGCAGGACCAGCGTTGCCAGCGCCAGCCACACCACCAGCGGGAGCAGGCAGGCGAGCGCGGCGGTGATGCCCACAGGCGGCGCCAGCACCAGCGTCAGCTGCAACCAGGGGTGCCGCACCGCCACCGGCCAGCGCGCCACCTGTCGCACCCAACCGCGAAAAAGTCCGTCCTTATGCAAAGGATTTTTCGCTCCCCACAGCTGCAGCGCGGCCAGGGAGACGAGTATGACGACCAGATACATGCAGGTGCTCCTAAAGGCGGTCGAGCAAATCAAAATAATGCGCCCAGTCGAACGCCGGTCCCGGGTCCGTCTTGCGCCCGGGCGCTACAGCTTCATGCCCGACTATGCGCTCGCGCGTGATCGCTGGATAAAATTGCTGCAACAGCCCAGTGAGCTGCGCCAGTGCCTGATATTGCGCCGGGGCGTAGGCCTCGTGATCCGTTCCTTCGAGCTCGACGCCTACGCTGAAATCATTGCAATTGCTGCGGCCTGCAAAGCTCGACGCGCCTGCATGCCACGCGCGTTCGGCAAATGAGACAAACTGCGTAATACCGCCGCCGCGGTCGATCAGACAGTGGGCGGATACCTGCAGGTCGGCGATGGTTGCGAAGTAAGGGTGCTCGAGCGCCGGAAGGGCGTTGCAGAAAAAACGTTCAATGTAACCGCCGCCGTAGTTCCCGGGCGGCAGACTGATGTTGTGAATGACGAGCAGACTGACCAGCTCCCCCGGCGGCCGGGCGTTAAAGTTGGGGGAGGGACAGCGGGCGACTGGCAGGAGCCAGCCGAGAGAATCTATGGTGGACGGAAGCAGAGCGCTCCGGTCGCTGGGGTGCTGCGCCACGTCTTGCTCCATCGGCCGTAAAGCGGCGCAGTTTAGCAGGTATGCTTTTGGGTCGGCAGTCTCTCGACCGATCCGGCCCGGCCCTACCCCACCCTAGGTCACACCCGGATTACTTCGAGTGAGAATCGAGGTCCAGCGGAGCTTTGGCTTTTGCCTGGCGCAGATTCGTCACAACGGTTTCCAAAGCTTTGTCGAACAACATAGTGTGGTCCAGAGCGCGCATCTGTCCGCTCTTCAGTGCAAGCGCGAGCTCCAACTGACTCTTTTCCGCCACCTTCACGCCGTTGCGGTTGACGAAAATATACTTACCGGTCGGCCGAATATAGGCGGCGAGACGGCAGCGCAGAGGATCCTCTCCCGCGCCGCTTTCCAAATCGAACCAGGCGCCTTGCGCCAGACTCGCCACCATCAGCATATGCGGGTCATTGTCCGGCAGACCAGCGCCGGTCTCCGCCGCGGCGACCGGCGCGNNCCAGGAAGACACCGTGCTCGCCGCGCTGCGCGGCCGGATGCGCGGCTGAGGACTGCCGCATGTCTCTGCCTTGCGACACCTGCCCGGTCCGCACGAGCGCCGCCTGCGCCGCGCTGACCGAGGAGGAACGCACGGCGCTGGCCCGGCTCGGCCGCACGCGCGAGCTCAGGCGCGGCGACCGCCGCTTCTTCGACGACCGGCTCCGGCGCAGCGACCTGCTCGCCGGTCAAACTTTCACCGCGAATGCGCGCGAGATGAATCTCTTCGAGGCCGGTGAAGAGCTCCGCCACTTCAAAAGGGTTGTAAGAAATGGAATCCAGCCCCCGCCGCAGGCGCAGGACGAGATCGGGAATCAGCCGAATCAGCTTCTGGCGGTCCGATTTACTGGCGCAGGGCTGGACGCTCCAAATCAGGTCCGTCAGCACTTTCAGTTGCTCCGCCCACTCCGAGGAACCGAAACCGTATTTCAAGCCCGTCACGAACAGGACGTTGCTCCAAGGCCCGGCGACCAACGCCTGAACCAGCTTGGGAAGATGGTGGGCCATGGTGCGCAGATGAATTTCCGCTGCGACGGTTTTGCGCGCCTGTTCCGCCCGCGCTTTGCCGTCCTCCGCGTCCACTGTGCGCTTTTCCAGCACGGCGGCCCGCCGTTTTTCCTTTTCGACATAGGACGTGAAGTCCGCCAATGCCTCTTTGAAAATGTCGCCGTTGACGTCGAATTGGGTAAGAATTCGATCGACCGTGCCGCGCATGAACGCCAACAGAGGTTCGTCGCCGATCAGGTTGTCACCCTTCTGCCACTGGGCCCCGACTGAGACAAGTTCATTCAACAGGCGCCGCGCGGGATGGCGTTTATCCGTGAGGAATTGGTCATCGAGCAAGGCCATTTTTACTACCGGTACTTGCATCTTACTGACCAGTTCGCGAAACGGCTCCGCCAGCCCTTGGTCGCGCAGAATAAAGCGGAACAACATCTGCACGAGGCCCATGGTCTCTTTTTCCAGGCGGCCGACTTCCACATTCAGACCGCGATGGTGCTGCACGCTGGCCAAAACGCGCTCGAAGTCGAGCCCGTTGGTGCTCTCGGAGCTCACCGGCAGCCGCTGGACAAACGACAGGAGTTTCAGCAGCTCGCCACGGCTGTCCGCCAGCGACCGCTGGGGCTCCGACTCCGGGCCATCGAACGGTGAATCGCCGAGGCCGGCATTGGCAGCGGCGTTTTTGCGCGGGCGAGTGCCGGCGGCCGCGACGCGGATACCGTTGCGCTCCAGACAATTGACCAGCTCCTGGAGCAAAGCGCCGAGCTGGTTGACCACCAGCCGGTCGAACAGCTTGAACAACACCAGCTTGGCTTTGATATCTATGTCGAGTCGCTTGATTTGCGCCATGGCGCCGTTGCAAATGACGGCCGGCCCGAGGGGCATGCGATGCTCGCTCACTTCCGAGGGCAAAATGCGCGAGAGCGCTGCGGCGATTGCTTGCACCACCGCCGCGTGTTCGCGCGAGGCGCGCCCAATGGTCGACTCCAGCGCGACGAGTTGTTCAAGATCTTCGTTTTGCACCAGCGACAGCGCCTCGGCAGAGAGTTCACCGTCTGCCTTGGTTTCGCGGCTGTCATCGCCGGTCAGGCGGGCGAAGGCCTCGTCCACGGCCTCGAAAAATCGGCGCTCCATGCTTTTGCGCTGTACGCGCACTTCCCGCATGGAGTCGAAAAAGGCATTCTGCTCCTGGTTGCTCTGGGCTTTATCCGCCAGATCAAACAGGGCATCATCGGCTGCATCGAAATAGGTTTCCAAGGTGCCGGCCATAAACTTCTGACCGACCTCATTGAGGGCATGCACGGCCGCGGGCAAACGGGCGAGACGGGCACGCATATGCCGCTGAATTTCAGGCTCCAAACGGATTACCTTGGCGCTGTCGGTCACTACAAAAAACCTCCGAAAGGGGCGGACGGCTGGGGATCATGCGAAACAACGATAACGGCTACAGTATTAATTCGTAATCATTGGACAACCAAACCAAACCAATCATCCTTAAGTATGAAAATATCCTTAAATGTATCACAGGAAGATTTTTGCGAACGTGTGGAATTAGAAAAACGTGTGCTTAGTCTAAGACTGAATTAAGCGCCTTCAGACGCCATTTAGAACGAATTGATGTAAATGAACAAATCCCATCCAGAAGCGCGTTTAGGTAAGGGCATGATCTTGTTGGGGTGGCTGCTCGCCCTCGGCCTCTTGACCTATTATTTTGACCAGTGGCTGGAGCGCCGGGAAAATCCCAATTTCTCCCCCATCGCCACTACCGAGGGCGGCATCAATCAGGTGGTGCTCGAACGCAATTACCAGCACCACTATCTGACCCGCGGCACCATCAACCAGGTGCCAGTGACCTTTCTGGTGGACACAGGCGCGACCACGGTCGCCATTCCCAAGCACCTGGCGGAGCAACTGGGGCTCGCGCCCGGCGCGCTGCAAATGAGCACCACCGCCAACGGCGTGGTGGAAACCCGTGCGACCATCATCGACGAGCTGACTCTCGGCAGCATCACGCTTCACGACGTGCCGGCCAACATTAATCCGGGTATGCGCGGGGACGAAATCCTGCTCGGCATGAGCGCCCTGAAAAATATCGAGTTCACCCATAA
>DJFO01000265.1:0-4693 GCA_002432555.1 Marinagarivorans sp. UBA5870 | reverse complement strand
CGTTAGAGGAGGATATCGGCAGCGGCGACATAACGGCCGAACTCCTGCCGGCGCACCAGCACAACACCGCAACCGTCATCACGCGCGAGGAGTGCGTGGTGTGCGGCATTCCCTGGTTCGATGAAGTCTTCATCCAACTCGACCCGGCGGTAACTCTCGAGTGGCACGTGACGGAAGGGGATTTTGTGCCGGCGGAAACCCGCCTGGTCACCTTGCGCGGCCTGGCGCGAAGTTTGGTCACGGGCGAACGCACCGCACTCAATTTTCTGCAGCTGCTCTGCGGCACCGCCACTCAGAGCCGCGCGCTGGCGGGGCTGGTGGGCGATAAACCGATCCAGATCCTCGACACCCGCAAGACCGTGCCCGGCCTGCGCACCGCGCAAAAATACGCGGTTGCGGTCGGCGGCTGCCACAATCACCGCATCGGCCTCTACGACGCCTTTCTGATCAAGGAAAATCACATTGCCGCCTGCGGCGGCATCACCCCGGCGATCGAGCGCGCGCGACAGCTGCACCCGGACAAACCGATCATCGTTGAAGTGGAGAACTTCACCGAATTCTGCGAAGCCGCGGACTTTCCCATAACACGCATCATGCTCGACAATTTCAGCGCGGAAGATCTGCAAAAAGTGGCCTCCCATCCGAGTTCCATACCCGTGGAAATATCCGGCAATATCACCGCCGCCGAAATCGAAAAACTCTCCCACTTAAATATTTCCGCCATTTCCACCGGCAGCCTGACCAAACACGTGCGCGCGATCGATTTGTCGATGCGAATCCAAGCCCCTGCGGCTCAGTAGGTCGGCGCGCCCGCAAGGGAAATCAACGCGGACACTTCGGGTCTTCAAAAATTAGCCGGTTTTGCACGGCTGGCGCGCGGTGACGAGCGTCGGCCGTACACCACTCCACTTTGCGACACATACCCTGGCCAGCGAGATTCCGCCGGTGCTACCATGGTCGCGCTCTCGAGCGCGCTTTGGCATTTCCACAGGACTAGTTTTTAAAGGGAATTATGGACATCATCATCCGCACCCGATCCAACCAGCAATACAAGCTTGCCCGCCAGGATAATGCCGCACCCAACCCGCATCTCACCACCGACCAGTTGGGCGCCTTGTTCGCCGAGGCCGAGCCTGTGAGCCCGCCGAGTTGGCTGGAACTCTGGCAGCGCTTGAACCCCGGTTCCGCAGGCAATTCCATCAGCCCTCAGGCCGTGGTGGGTGCCCTGCGGGATCTCGCGGCACGCCATCTGTTGGTGGTCAGTCCTCATTCTTCTCGAAGTTCGCGCCGACCCAATCGCGGGGCCAGCAGCGGAACAGGCGCCGGTTCCGCCGAGGCCAGCGAGGCCGCCCCCGCGCAGCGTTCGACGGCCGCGCCGGAATCTGCCAAAGCCACTTATTCGGAAGATCATGCAGTGGCCAGTGACGGCGCGGCCAAGGGCGGCGACCAGTCGGTCAAAACCTGCCCTACCGAGGGCGAGCCGATCAGCATGACCTCCGGGGAAGAGCTGTTGCAGCTGACGGATTGCCACCTGCCAGGCCCCCTTCCCTTCTCCTGGACCCGCACCTATCGAAGTTCCCACACCCGCGACGCCGGCCTCGGCTGCGGCTGGACCCACAGCGCGAGCGAGCACCTGGAAATAACAGCGCAGCAACTGCTCTACCGGGACAGCGAGGGGCGAGAAATCAGTTTGCCACTGCCGCGGGTCCACCAGCGCAGCCGCTATATTCCCGAAGGGCTGACCCTCGACCGGGTAACCGACGATATTTTTGTCCTGCGCCAGGAAGGTGAGCCGGACAAGGTTTTCAGCCGCGATGGCCAGCGCTCCAGCTTTCTGCGCTTGACGCAACTGCGCCACCCCGCGTACACGCCGGCGAACAACCTATTGGGCATAGCTCAGCGCGAACGCGGTTTTGCCATCCAACTGCTTTACAACAAATCCAATCAGCTGACCCAAGTGCAAGGCAATTGGGGCAAAAGCCTGCTGCTCGGCCGCAACGAGGAGGGTCGCATTATCCACGTCGAACTCGTGGACGAAACGACCGGGGCGCGCAAAACCCTGGTTGAGTATGACTACAGCGCCGCTGGTGATCTGGTAGCCCAGCGCAATGCGAAAGGCACGGGTGAATCCTATCGTTATGAAAATCACCTGATTCACCAGCGCACGCTCGCCTCAGGTTTTAATTTCTATTTCGAGTGGGACGCGGTCGACAGCTCCGCGCGCTGCGTGCGTCAGTGGGGCGACCGGGGCATTTACGACTACCATTTTGAATGGGCGCCGGAGCGCAAACGCAGCAAGGCCATCAATAGCCGGGGCCACGCGCGGGAGTACACCTACAACCAATATGGCCAGGTGGTGGAGGAACTCGACTGCGAAGGCGGGCTGCATCAATACTCCTACGAGCGCGGCCGCAAGCGCAGTTACACAGATCCGGAAGGCCACACCACCGAATACTTCTACGACCGCCAAAACAATCCGGCTGGTTACCGGGACGCCCTGGGCAATCGAGTATCCCTCGGCTGGTTCAACGGCCGTCTCACCAGCATCACGGACAAAGACCGCAGCCACTGGCGACGCGACTATGACGCGCGCGGTCAGTTGGTGGCCCTCACGGACCCATTTCACCAAACCACCCGGTATACCTACACCCCGGATGGACTGCCCGCAACCGTGGTGGACCCGATCGGTCGCACCACCCGCTATCAATGGTCAGAGCGGGGCGAACTGCTGGTGGTCACCGATGCGGACGGGCACACCCGCCGCCTGGCCTACGATCCGTGGGGACAGGTATCGAATGTCGAAACTCTGCTGGCCAATGGCCAAAGCGCAGGCACGATTCGGTTTTTCTACACGGCGACCGGGCTTGTGGAAAAAGTGGTCGCGCCCAATGGCGACACCACCCACTACACCTACAACGACACCGACCAACTGATCCGTCACAGCGACCCCCAGGGCCGCACTACGGAATTCCGCTTCGACGGCCTGAGCCAGGTGATCGAGCGAATCGATCCCGAAGGCCAGCGCCTGAAATACGAGTACGACAGCGAGCGCAACCTCACCGCCCTGGTCAATCAAAAAGGCGAGAAACATCAGTTTTTTTACGATGGCAATGAGCGGTTGATCAAAGAAGTCGGTTTCGACGGCCGGGTGCAGCACTACAAATACGACAAGGCTGGCCGACTGATCAAACATCTGGACGCAGGCGAAATCATCACCGACTTCGAGCGCGACGCCATCGGGCAGCTGCTCACCCGCCTCGGCGCCCACNNGCGGAACTCGCACGCTTTCGCTATGACGCCAAGGGGCGTCTGGTCGAAAGTTACAACGTTCACCAATTTGTTACTTTCGCCTACAACGCCTTCGGCAACCTCACCCGAGAACACCACAGCGACCTGAACCAGGAACGCCAGCGCGTAACCGCCTCCATGGTGGACATAGGCTTCAGCAATATCTGGCCGGGCCAGTGCAGCGGATTGCAACTGCCGGACGGCCAGCGCATCGACTACGGCTTCGACGCGCACAATCGGCTCAGCGATATTATCGTCAACGGTCAAGCGATCACCCGCATAGATCGCGATCTGCTCGGGCGGGAATCCCGCCGCACCCAGGGCGATCTGGTCACCCTGAGCGACTACGATCCCAACGGGCGGCTGCAACGTCAGCGCACCTACCACGAAAACAACAAACACCCGGGCCCCGTTCAGCGCGAATACGGCTACGACGCCTTCGGCAACCTCAACCTCTTGCGCGACGGCCCGCAGGAAACCCGCTACGTTTACGATCTGCTCGATCGGCTGAAAAAGGCCGAAGGCAATCTGCCGGAAACTTTCGCCTTCGACCCGGCCGGCAACCTGCTGCAAGCGGGAGATGGCGCCCCCGGCAGCGCCCGAGGCAATCGGCTCGCCATGCAGGGCGACCGCAAATTCACCTACGACGCCCGCGGCAATTTGGTCCAGGAGAACCGCGGCAAAGATGGCAAGCTGGTCACCACCTTTGAATACAACCTCACGAACCAACTGATCAAAACCACCCGCGACGGCCAGGTGACCACTTACGCCTATGACCCTCTGGGTCGACGCATCGGCAAAACCGACGCCTTCGGCACCACCCGCTATCTATGGGCCGGTGACCAGATGGTGCAGGAACAGCGCAACAGTCAGAAAAAAACCTACATCTACGAACCGGAAAGCTTTCGGCCGGTCGCGCAGATAGTGGACGGCAACACCTACCACTACCANNACAAGGTAAACTTGTCTGGAAAGCGCGCTACAAAACCTACGGCAACCTAGCGGTACAGGAAGTCGAGGAAGTGGAAAACAACCTGCGCTTCCAGGGTCAATACTTTGATGCCGAAACCGGGCTGCACTACAACCGCTTCCGGTACTACAATCCCAACACGGGACAGTTCATCAGCCAGGACCCAATTGGGTTGCTGGGCGGGGTGAATAATTACCAGTACGCGCCGAATCCAACGGGCTGGGTGGATCCGTGGGGGTTGANNGCTAAGGCGCTGGCAGAGGCGTCTGCCGGGAAGAACGAGGTTTTACCGGACAACTATGACTTTCTTGATGATCGCTATACAAACCCAGTTGGGCTTGGACAGGCCCACCACAATCTTGCGCGCGACATCGAGGACTTATTGCAGGCGCAATCTTCAGATTTTTTCCTAAAAGAGCTGACGCTAGTAAAGGA
>DJFO01000218.1 GCA_002432555.1 Marinagarivorans sp. UBA5870 | reverse complement strand
AAGTTCTTCAAGTTCTTCAAGTTCCTCAAGTTCCTCAAGTTCCTCGAGTTCATCGAGTTCCTCCGGTTTGCTGGAACCTTGGATGGCCGCAGGTGGCTCGAATTTTAATCCGGTGGTGATCGAAAATGGGGTGATTTTGCGGGACACAGCCGGCAACCTTTTACATGCGCACGGCTCGGGTATGATCAAGGTCGGCGATGATTATTATTGGTACGGTGAGAATCGGTACGAAGACCAATCGTTTAAAAGCGTGCGGCTGTATCGTTCCCGCAATCTGAAAGACTGGGAATTCGTCAAGGATATCCTCACTGATCAATCCGATCCCGATCTCGATTATGCAAAAATCGAACGGCCTAAGATCATTTACAACCAGAACACCCGACAGTACGTAATGTGGATGCACAAGGAGGGTGGCGATAATTATGGTCAGGCGCGCGCCGCGGTGGCAGTGGCCGATCGCGTCGATGGCGATTATGTGTATCGCGGAAGCTTTCGGCCGTTGAATCACATGTCGCGGGATTGCACAGCTTTTGTCGACGACGATGGAAAAGGATATTTTCTCTCGGCTGCCAATGAAAACGCCGATTTGCATTTGTATCGGCTGACCGATGATTACACCAACATAGCTTCACTCGTGCAAAAAATCTGGGTCGGACAGCATCGCGAGGCTCCCGCCCTAGTCAAGCACAACAGCATTTACTTCCTGATTACCTCCGGCACCTCGGGCTGGGATCCGAACCAGGCGCGATACGGTACTGCCGCAGCGCTCGGTGGTAGCTGGAGTGCCACCCAACCTCTGGGCAATGGCACTACCTTTGATTCGCAGCCCACCTTCATCCTTCCTGTTCAGGGCACTCAGACCACCAGCTATCTGTATCTCGGTGATCGCTGGCTCGATCCGGCCTATAAGGATTCTAAGTATGTTTGGTTACCCTTGGTTTTCGACGGCCAGCGTGTTGCCCTGGACTGGTCGACGCGCGTCGCCGTCGACGTTAGCACGGGCGGTTTGGCGGGCAGCGGCATGGAGGAAGTTCGCCTCGGCTCCAAACACAGCGGTAAGTGTCTGGACGTTGCGGACGAAAGCATGGTCGATCGTGCGAATATCATCCAATGGACCTGTGGCAGCAGCCATAACCAGCGCTGGCGCTTGAACGAGGTTCAGCCGGGGTATTTTCAAATAAAAGCGCTGCACAGCAGTCGGTGTTTGGATGTGGCTTCGTCCAGCATGGAGGATGGCGCCAATGTGGTGCAGTGGTCCTGCCTCGCGGCCGATAATCAGCTCTGGCGCCGTCAACAAGAGGCGGATGGGTCGTTCACCCTCATCGCCAAACACAGCGGCAAGTGCCTTGATGTTGCCGAGTGGAGCACGGAAGACGGCGGTGAGATACAGCAATGGGAGTGCACCGGGCGGGATAATCAAAAATGGTCGCAGCGCTGACAGCGAGCCCGAATCATGACTTGCGGACTGGTCGGGGTGTTGCGCCGGGCGGTCACGGAGAACCCCTGTTAAAGATAACCGAGCGAAGTCCGGCTTTAGGGTCTATACTGCAAACAGACACCGACATGCCCACTGCTCAGGATTGCGCCGGTCTGCTGTTACCTCTGCCTAAATTGCGTTGATCCGGCTGTTTGATGGCGGATGCAATCTTTCTCTCTTGCAGATCACTTTTACCCGCGGAGGTTGTGCACTACTCGCCACTTCGCTCCTATAGACAAAAAAACAGGTCTCATCCAAGTATATGAAGTTACTGATCGCGTTTCGGCTCCCGTCCGAAAATTTCCCCAAGTTTAATATGGAATTGCCCGAGGGCACCGGCTTCCTGCCGGGAAAGGTAACCGCAGCTAATATAGCGCGGCGTCATCCTGCTCTAAAAAATATCAATGCCTTCCTCGATGATACAGCCGAACGGCAGACCGCCTCTGACGATAAACGTCTCGGTAAGCTGGGAAAAGGCAGTCGCGCCGCCGCAACCTCAAGCCTCTACTGGTGTGAAGTCGAAACTGAACAGTCAGAGGAATACTGGCTTTCGATTGGCAAGGTGGAGGCCGTGATCCCCGAAGAGACCTTTACGCGCTTCGTCGCATCGATCCGGCACAGAGCAGGCACCGCCTATGTTGAAGCCTGTGACGCTTTCGCTCGAACTTCATCGCTAGCCAAATCCCGGTTTGGTGCCGTCCCGTCCCGCGATAATTAGAAACTCCATCGCCTCCAATTGCGACTGCGAATTTCCGACTGCGAATTTGCGACTGAAAGCTGCGTGCCGTCCGGCCGTCGAGACATCGCTCGTCTGCCGGTAATATCAAAAGCGCACTCTACGATCGGACAGCAAGCCTCGTGAACGTAAAAGCCGTTGACGCGGGATTTTAGTCAAATATAATCTTCGGTCCCATATCCCTTATCAGTGATACGGCGTTTATGCCGCGCTCGGTTGCTGGCATTGCGGGCCGTTGTGCGCTGACTTTCTTGCAGGGGACACCTAAAGCATCGAGCGAGAGTGGCCCATGGTAAATGTANNGTTATCAGGCGTAATAACGTGAACTTGCAGGGCGGCGGCGGGCGTACCATGATTTTTGCCCATGGGTTTGGATGCGACCAAAACATGTGGCGATTCGTCGCTCCAGGTTTTTATCAAACTTACAGCTCAATTCTTTTCGACCATGTCGGCGCCGGCGGATCTCAGCTTGAGCATTATGATCCGGCGAAATACCAATCGTTATACGGGTATGCGCTGGACGTTATTGAAATTCTTAAAGCGGTAGAGGCGAAGGAAACCGTTTTTGTCGGCCATTCTGTCAGTTCCATTATCGGTATTCTCGCGGCAATAGAGGCGCCTCAACTTTTCAGCGAGCTCATATTGTTGGGTCCGTCTCCCTGTTATATCAATGCAGCGGATTATATCGGAGGCTTCGAGCGGGAAGATATTGAACAGATGCTCGAATTTTTAGACACCAATTATCTCGGCTGGTCGAGTGTTATGGCCCCAACCATTATGGGCAACTTGGACCGACCCGAACTCGCCGGCGAACTCGAAAACAGTTTCTGTCGGACGGATCCAAAGATTGCGCAGCATTTTGCGCGCACCGCTTTTTTGTCGGACCATCGCGACGCACTGGCTCATCTGAAGAAGCCATCGTTGATTTTGCAATGTTCCGATGACGTGATTGCCCCCGACGCAGTTGGCCGTTATATGCACGCGAATATGCCCGAGAGCACTTTTGTTCAGCTGAAGGCGACAGGGCATTGCCCGCACTTAAGCGCTCCGGAAGAAACCATTGCGGAAATAAAAAAGTTCCTCCAGATGCTCTGATGAACCGAGACATCGAAAGCCCGCAGGCGTCAATTTTACTGGAGGAAGACACCAACGATTTGTATGAAAACGCCCCCTGCGGCTACCTTTCCATGCTGCCCAACGGCACGATTATTAAAGTCAACACGACTTTTCTTCACTGGACCGGATATAGCCGGGATGCACTTTTAGCGGGAAAACGTTTCCAGGATCTCCTGCCAGTGCCCGGCAGGGTGTACCACGATACTCACTATGTCCCACTTCTGCTGATGCAGGGTTTTGTCAAAGAACTCGCCTTTGAATTGCTGCGCGCCGATGGCCAGCGGCTGCCAATTCTGCTCAACTCAACGCTTAAACGCGACAGCGACGGCAAGCCATCAGTCATCCGAACCACGCTGCTGGACGCCCGCAGTCGACGCGCTTATGAGGAAGAATTAAGACTCGCGAAACGAAAAGCGGAAAGCGCCGAGGCGTCCCTCAAGATTCTGACGGAAAACTTNNACGCAAGAGCGGGACAGGATCTGGCGAATTTCACACGATGCGCTGATCGTCGCATCGCTCCCGGGCAATTTTCTCAACGTCAATCTCGCATTTACGCGCATTCTCGGCTGGGCCCCCGAAGAAGCCCAAAGGCTCTCCTTTGACGATCTCGTCCACCCCGATCACCTGGAAAGGTTGCGACACTTCAGCGCCAAGCTTGCCGCAGGTGAGCCGGTCGGTCGGTGCGAAATCTCCTGTCGTCGAAACGACGGTTCCTACCGGTGGATATCTTGGGCCATGATGCCGGAGGGGGAATTGTTGTACGCCGTCGGGCGCGACATCACGGAGGAAAAAGAACAGGCCGATGCCTTGCGCAAAACGGAAGATGCGTTGCGGCAATCGCAAAAAATGGAAGCCGTCGGAAAACTGACCGGCGGCGTGGCGCACGATTTCAACAATATTCTGCAAGTGATCGCGAGCAGTCTGGAATTGCTGAAGCTCAAATGCCTGCCGTCGGACCGTGTTGATCCCCACCTGACCGCGGCGGTTTCCGCCGTTCGTCGCGGCGCCGATTTGGCGTCGCAGCTTTTGTCTTTCGCCAGGCAGCAGCCGTTGCGGCCATTGCCGACAAACCTCGGGCGTGTCCTGCGCGAGCAGGATGAGCTCCTGCGGCGCGCTCTGGGCGCATCCATCGAGGTGGAGACCATTGTCAGCCCCGATTTATGGACGGCGCTGGTGGACCGCAATCAGCTTGAGAACGCCATCCTCAACCTCGCCATAAACGCGCGAGATGCCATGCGGGGCGAAGGAAGACTCACCATAGAACTTGGTAACGCGGCGATGGATGACCCCTTCGCGCCACTCTATAGCGAGGTTGTCGCGGGGCAATACGTGATGTTGGCGGTTACCGATACTGGATCGGGTATGTCACCGGAAGTTTTAGAGCGGGCCTTCGAACCGTTTTTNNTTCAAAATTTATTTGCCGCGCGCTCAACAGGCCGAAATCAATCTGGTTGATTTGCGCAGGACACCCATCGTTGGTGGCTCGGAAACCGTATTGGTTGTTGAAGACGATCCGGCAGTTCGGTCAACCGCCGTCGATATTTTGACTCAGCTTGGCTACCGAGTTTTCCGGGCAAAGGATGGACAAGTCGCGCTGTCAATCCTTGAAAGCGGAGTGCCCATAGATATGCTGTTTACCGACGTCGTCATGC
>DJFO01000324.1 GCA_002432555.1 Marinagarivorans sp. UBA5870 | reverse complement strand
CATGGGTAAAGTGGATCTGCAAGTCGGCGCCCAGGCTAACCAAACCATCAGCGTAAAAGTGCAAGCGGTTGATGCTAAGACTTTGGGTATGGGATCCACTAGTGTGGATTTGATGGGTGGTGCGTCTACTCTTGCGACATTGACTGGCACCGCATCACTCTCTGAAGGTGATGTGCTGATCAATGGACAATCAATGTTGAAAGGTACTGACACATGGGATCAAGGTACCGACACCACTCAGGAACTGCTCGATCATATCAATACAAATGTTAACGGAGTTACCGCGTCCACTTATGCCGTTGCGTCAGCAACTTCGGCCGGTACCGGTATTTTGGCGGCAGATGAGAGCATTACAGTTACGCTTGCCAATAATGACGGAACGCAAACCGCAATTGAAGTTGGTGGTGGTACCACATCTCTCACAGAACTCGTAGACAAAATGAATGCTGAGAGCGGCGGTAAATTTTCCGCTTCAATTAGTGAAGATGGCAAAGTTTCTATTTCTGCCGAAAATGTTTCTAGCATTACGGTCACAGGCGACTTTGCGGCTTTAGGCGATAGTATTGATGATGTTGCGAATGCCCGCATCACATTGAAGGCTGATAACGACGACCCAATCACTGTTACTCGGGGTTCAACCGGTACTTTGACGCAGTTGGACGCACTTGGTTTCCGAGAAAATGATCAAGCTGGTGTGATTGAAGGGCACGCCCCCACTGCTAGTACTGCATTTGAAGTTGGAGACTTGCAAATTAATGGCGTAAATGTCGGCGCTAGTGAGTCTGGTGGTTTGCAAGATAAGATCAAGGCAATCAATGAAGTTTCTTCCGAAACCGGAGTCACGGCAACTGCCTTTACTGGCGCGGTGTTGGATTTTTCAGCGGTAGATTTAGCAGCAGCTACCGGAGACTTCACCTTAAATGGACATACATTGGACCTTGGCGCTGCAGATGCGAACAGAACACTAGCTGATATCGCGACAATTTTTAACGATGAAGTTAATACGACAGGCGTTACAGCTAGCGTTTCCGGCAGTCGATTAATCCTCGAAGGTCAAGTGAGCGCGATGCAATTCGGTGCAGACACGAATGACATTAGTACTGTATTCGCTGGTGCGACTATCGGAAGTGGAACAACTGCTCCGGCGGCTGTAGCGGCAGATTCACTTGTATCGGGTGGTATCAAATTAACCAGCGAGAACGGTAGCCCGATCTCCGTTAAACATGATGCTGATGGTGCAACCAGAACCGGTTTGGTGGATTCCAACGTAATGGGCGGAGGCTCCTTCGGCACCTCCATCGCCAATATCAGTGTTGGCACGCAAGCTGGAGCACAAAAAGCCATTGGCGTAATCGACAACGCGTTGGAAACGGTGAACGACATTCGTTCGGACCTCGGTGCGGCCAACAACCGCCTCGACTTCACCATCTCCAACTTGTCGAACGTCGCGGAGAATACCCAAGCGGCCCGTGCGCGGATCACCGACGCGGACTTCGCTGCGGAAACCGCGGCCCTGAGCCGAGCGCAAGTTCTGCAACAAGCATCGCAAGCGATGCTGGCCCAGGCCAACGCCAGACCGCAACAGGTACTGTCACTGCTGCAATAAGGTGAAAACCCGAAGTAACCCGGTAGCGATACCGGGTATTCATTAAGGCGTTGGCGGGGCCGCGGCCGGGGAAACCTGGTTCGCGCCTCCGCCAACAGTCGTTTCGAGAGGTTAGCCCATGAATGAAGTGCGAATATCGAACCCGGTCCAGCCTATAGCGGCGCGACCAGCTTCATCGAAGGGGGGCGATGCGGAAATCGCGGCGGCGGCCGGCAATTCTTTGCCGCTACCCGGCACAGCAGAACCGGCGTCCGCGCCGGTGGATACGGGCCCGGCCGCCACCAGCGCCGAGCAAGTCAAAACGGCGGTGGCTTCCATCAGTGAATACGTGCAATCGGTCAATCGCGATCTGCAATTTACGGTGGATGAGGAACTGGATCGCACGGTCATTAAGGTGATCGACAGCCGATCCGGCGAGTTGATTCGCCAGATACCGGAAGAAGTATTTCTGGAGCTGGCACGCAAACTGAACGACGACGGCGAGTTCCAGTTGATCGACGCCCTCGGGTAGTTCGCCTGAGAGGGCGCGCCCACCGGCGTCGCCGATCGACCTCTGGCAAGGTGCGCGGGGAACCGCGCATCTTTTTCGCGTTTTGGCGCAGCGTTGCGCAAGGCATTACCTATACTCAAAGGGCCGGCGCCTGTCGGCATTCAAGATTTCCCACCCGCGGGCGATAACCTTTGGGTGTGGTGGAGGTTGTTATGGTCGAGAACAATATCATCAAGTCCCTCGGGGCAGGTTCGGGGATCGATTCGTCCAGTATCGTCAAACAACTGACGGAAATCGAACGGGCGGCGCCCCAGGAGCGCATCGAGGCAAAACGCACCAAGGCGGAAGCTCAGATCTCGGACTTCGGCGTGGTGGCAAGCGCCATGGATACCCTCAAATCGGCGGTCACCGCTTTGACTGATAAAGAGGGGCTCTACAGTAAATCCGCTTCTTATACGGACAGCGACGCCCTCGTACCCACCAAACTCGACACCAATGTGCAGGCCGGCAGTTATGCTTTCGAAGTCAAAGCCCTGGCCGCCTCCCAATCCATCAGTTTCAATGGCCTCGCCGATCCTGCGGACGCGGTGGGCGAGGGTGTATTGACCTTTAATTTCGGCAACTGGGCGCGCAATGTAAGCGGCGATCCCACCACCTTCACCCCCGACGCCGATGCCAAGACCTACACCGTCACCATCGACAACACCAACAACAGCCTCAATGGCCTGCGCGA
>DJFO01000004.1 GCA_002432555.1 Marinagarivorans sp. UBA5870 | reverse complement strand
CGGATTCTTTGTCGCTTGTTCCAGGAGACGGAGTTGCGTAAATAATCTAAGCGAAACTCGTCCGGAGGGGTGCCGACGCCGTCTCGCCACAGCGCTTCGGCGATATCGGCCATGGCGTCAGACGTGGGGGCAACATGTTCGGCGAGCNNCTAAATCCGCCTGCGGAATGCTCAGCAGACGCACGGCATCACCGGCGAGCACAACCGAATGGAAACCTTGATGAATTATTTGCGCGATCGCATCGCGCAAAAGGTCTGGGGTCGTCAGTGTCGGCGCCCTTACCACCTGCGGAACTTCCGCCGCCCCGCTATGGACAGCCCAGTATATTTCCCCCATACGCGCGTCCAGCATAGTTACTATGCGGTCAACCGGTTGCTCATTTTCCTTGCCGACCTGCCGCGCCATAGCCGCGAGGCTACCCACCTCGACGAGCGGAATGCCGGCGCCATAAGCAAGGCCTTGCGCTATACCAAGGCCAATTCTCAACCCGGTGAACGAGCCCGGTCCCTGGCAACAGGCGATAAAATCGAGGTCTCCGAGGCAAATCGACGCTCGCAGCAAAAGTTCGTTAACAAATGGCAAGAGCTGGTGAGCGTGAGTTTTCGGTGTATGACTGGAAAGGGTGTAACGCAGACCATCATTCGCGAGGGTTACGGAACAGGATTCCGTCGATGCATCAAGGGCGATAAACTTGGGCATGGAAGGTGCTCGCGCGAAAAAAAATACATTTTAATTTAGCGCTTGAATTCGACCAACCGAACTCGTCGTTTCAAGCGTGATGTCAGCTGGAGAGTGACGGAATACAAGGGCGGCGGAGCGGGAAAATGAAACGATCTGAGTCGGACAAAAGACCGCCGGCGCAACTAAGCCTGACCCAAGTCCTCAGCCGAGCACAGCAAAGATCTTATTCTTAATGTCCGCCATGGAACCTACGCCTTCAACTCTGGAACACTTGGGCGAACCTTGTTTTTGGGAGAGAGATTTATAATAAGCGACCAGCGGTTCTGTTTGCTCATGGTACACAGCCAGGCGCTTGCGGACCGTTCCTTCTTTATCGTCATCGCGCTGAACCAAGGGTTCACCTGTCACATCATCCACGTCGGCTTTTCGCGGTGGGTTATAGCTGATGTGGTAAATTCTTCCCGAGTCGGGGTGCACACGTCGTCCGCTCAGCCGACTCACGATTTCCTCATCGTCAACTGCAATTTCCAGGACGTGGTCGATTTCAACCCCGGCGACATTCAGCGCTTCGGCCTGGGGAATTGTGCGGGGGAATCCATCAAACAGGAACCCGTTCTTGCAATCGTCTTGTGCAATGCGCTCTTTAACAAGGCCGATGATAATCTCGTCGGAAACCAATCCCCCGGCAGCCATTATGTCCTTGACCTGCAGTCCAAGCGGCGACTCGGCCTTTACCGCGGCACGAAGCATATCCCCCGTGGAAATCTGGGGAATGGCATAGGCACCCATAATGAATTTTGCTTGGGTACCCTTGCCGGCGCCCGGCGCCCCTAAAAGTATGATTCGCATTACGGAGAAGCTCCTGGATTAAGGTCCCTGGCGGGACATGACGAACAAAACGGGGCCTAAAGATACACGTGGTGCCGGGGATTCTCAAGTTCACCCACCCGGCGTCGGCCCACACCGCTATCCGGGTCCACCGGTACATGAGCCAGGGCAACTGACGCCTTAATCAACGACCCATTCAGCCTTTAGTCACCTATCGGCTGCCAATATAGCGTCTAAGCTTTATTGAGCAACGAAGCCCACATTGGCAAAGGTAATGTGTTATGACCTTACGTGACCTCATCAAAACCTGGGAAAAAACCGCAAGTTCGCCCCTGACAGAAAGAGAGTATCGGGTCCGGCTGACCTTGGCGGATGCCGCCAAGATCGCCGCTCTGGCCGAGATGTATCCCTCCCGCAGTCCGGAGCAAATACTCACCGAACTCGTCAGTGCTGCACTCAACGAGCTGGAATACGCTCTGCCCTATGTACAGGGTGAAAAGGTTTCTTCTATGGACGAGCTCGGTGATCCTATCTATGAAGACGTCGGACCAACGCCGCGCTTCGCGGAGCTGACGCGCAAGTACTTGGATGGCGAACAGTCCCATTAATCAATCACATCGATCGATTCCACGATCTACCCGACCGCGGGCCGTCACACTTCTTTCTTGGCCCGGGTCCACAAGTTATCCAGTTCCACCTGCGATAAGCTGCGGAGTTCAGCACCGGATTCCACCGCCTGGCGCTCCATAGATTCGAAGCGCCGGATGAATTTATTATTCGTGGCCCGCAGGGCGGTCTCCGGCTCAACGCCCAGGTGACGGCAAAGATTAACACAGGTAAAAAGCAAATCGCCGGCTTCCGCTGCAGTCGCAGCCGGTTCGCCGCGCGTTACGGCGTCCTCGAGCTCTCGCACTTCCTCCTGGAGTTTTTCCAAAACGCCGGCCGTGTCCGGCCAGTCGAAACCGACCTGGGCGGCTCGCTTCTGCAATTTAAGTGCGCGGGTCATGGCCGGCAAGCTGGCCGGCAAATCGGCCATGAGACTGCGCCCACCTTTTGCCTCGCGTTCTTGCTGTTTGATCGCTTCCCAGTTCTGTTTGACCCCGGCCTCGGTCACCTTAGAGTGAAGGTCAGAGGAGCGCAAATTTCCCTCTGGGAAAACGTGTGGGTGCCGGCGAATTAGCTTTGCCACGAGCGAATGCACGATGTCCGCGAAGTCAAAGCGGCCTTCCTCCCGCGCAAGCTGGCTGTAGAAAACTGCTTGAAACACCAGGTCCCCTAACTCTTCCTTCAAATGCCCATAGTCTTCCCGTTCGATCGCGTCCACCACCTCATAGGCCTCCTCGATTGTGGACGGCGCTATGGTTTTATAAGACTGTTTAAGATCCCAGGGACAGCCGAATTCCGGGTGGCGCAACCGCTCCATGAGATAGAGCAGGTCTTCTAAGTTGTAGGGTTTCGTCGAATCCGTCACTCACAAGCCTCTATCAAGTCGCTGAACCTCAGGATTTGCGTTTCACGCTGGAAACGTTCGGCAAACGGCTCAGCCGCGCCAGTACCCGACTCAGATCGCTAAAACTGGAAACCTCGATGCGCAGTGACATGTCGACGGTATTTTTACTTTTATTGGACAAGGTCTGCAGGGCGCTGACGTTGATGCGTTCCCGGTCCAGCAGTGCCGTGATATCGCGCAATAAGCCGTGGCGGTCAAACGCCTCGATAATCACATCCACCGAATAAAACTGCTCCGGCTTCTCCGCCCAGTCCACCTTTATGATTCGTTCCGGCTCGTCGGCAACCAGTTGCAAAATATTCGAGCAATCCTGCCGGTGTATCGAAACACCTCTGCCGATGGTGATGTAGCCGGTAATGCTGTCCCCTGGGATTGGCTTACAGCACTGGGCGATGTGCGAAAGCAGATTGCCGACCCCATCAATATACACATCGGACGCGCCTTGTTCCGCGGACGTAGCGCGTCCCACCAGCGAGCTCACCGGCTCAGGGCTTTTATCCACCTTGAAAAGACGCTGGGCGACATTGATGATCCGGTCGACGCTCAGGTCGCCCGTACCCACCGCTGCGTAAAGATCATCAAGCGTCTTGACGTTAAGCTTCTGGGCGAGTTGCTCATAATCGACATCTTCCAGCGCCAAACGCAGGAACTCGCGATCGAGTAAGGCGCGCCCGTCGGCAACATTTTGTTCTCGGTCCTGCAGCTTGAACCAACCTTGCAAGCGGCTTCGAGCTTTGGACGTAGTGATATAGCCGAGCGCAGGGATCAGCCAGTCCCGACTGGGCGACTCGCGATTGGAAGTTAAAATTTCCACTTGGTCCGCGGTTTTTAAGGTCTGGTTCAACGGAACTATGCGTCCGTTCACCTTTGCACCCTTGCAGCGCAAACCTATGTCGGAGTGAATTCGAAACGCGAAATCCACCGCAGTGGCACTTTCCGGCAGATCCACAACGTGGCCGTCGGGCGTGAACACATAGATCCGGTCCTGCTCTATGCCCCGCGGCAGATGATCCTCCCAGGGGTTGCCGCCTACTTCCTCATGCCACTCCAGGACTTGTCTCAGCCACTCGATTTTTTGCTCATATCCCGCTGACCCGCTCTCCTGATCACTTTTCTTGTAGCGCCAGTGGGCGCACACGCCATACTCCGCCTCTTCGTGCATAGTGCGGGTGCGGATCTGCACTTCGAGAACACGATTGTTGGGACCTTTGACGGCGGTGTGCAAAGATCGGTAGCCGTTTTCCTTGGGATTGGCGATGTAGTCATCGAACTCGTTGGGGATGTTGCGCCAAAGCGAGTGCACGACACCGAGCGCCCGGTAGCAGTCTTGCTCGCTGGATACGAGAATGCGCACCGCCCGTATATCGTAAACCTCCGAGAAGCCAATATTTTTGCGGCGCATTTTCCGCCAGATGCTGTAGATATGCTTGGCGCGGCCATTGATTTCCGGGCTCTCGATCCCCTCTTTTCGCAAGGAGTCTTTCAATATCTGAATTACATTGTCGATATAGAACTGGCGATCGATGCGCTTTTCGTCGAGCAGCTTGGCAATGTATTTGTAGTCGTAAGGGTGCAGGTAGCGGAATGAAAGATCTTCAAGTTCCCATTTGATATGGCCAATGNNCAGGTAGCGGAATGAAAGATCTTCGAGCTCCCACTTGATGTGGCCTATGCCGAGTCGGTGCGCCAAGGGGGCGTAGATATCGGACACTTCTCGCGCGACGCGCTGGCGCTTCTCGATCGGCGCTTTTTTCACGGCGCGGATGGCACAGGTCCGCTCGGCAAGTTTAATCAAGGCAATTCGGACATCATCCACCATTGCCACCAGCATCTTGCGAACGTTGTCGGCCTGCTCGCTGCTTTCAAGGCCGATGACCGTATCGCTGGAATGGTTGGACAAGGTGCTGATGGCCGCCATGCGAGCGACCCCGTTGATCAGCTTGGCCACGGCAGCGCCGAACTGGCTCTGCACCACCTCCGCCGGCAACTTTTTTTCCCGGACGCTGCGGTAGAGCACCGCCGCCACGAGCGTATCGCTGTCGAGGTGCAGGTCCGCGAGAATCTCCGCCATCTCCAGCCCCGCCAAGTAAGAAGAGTAACCCTCACCCCAGCCGGTCACCTGGTCCCCTGGACGGTTTTCGACGTCCGCTGCCAAGACGCAAGCGGCCCGCACCTGGGCGGCCGCGTTACTATCAAGCTGCGCTATCGTCAGCAAGCGCTGCGTCCATGCGTCTATATNNATCTTCTCTGACCTTTACCATGTCCCGCTATACCTTATAAACATCAGCCTATTACTGAGAGGTGTTGAACAGACCGGAACTCAAATAGCGGTCACCTCGATCGCAAATAATCGCAACGATCACCGCATTGCTCACAGTCTTGTCGAGCTGTAGAGCGGCGGCAACAGCGCCACCCGAGGAGACCCCACAAAATATACCCTCGATCCGGGCTAGCGCGCGCATGGTGGACTCCGCCTCACGCTGCGATATGTTCAAAATTTCGTCAATGTGGGTCGCATCGAATATGGCCGGAAGGTACTCCTTCGGCCATCGCCGTATCCCGGGAATGGCCGCGCCATCTTCCGGTTGCAATCCAATGATGCGAATAGCCGGGTTTTGGTGCTTGAGAAAACGGGAAGTTCCCACGATCGTGCCCGTCGTACCCATGGAGCTAATAAAGTGGGTGATAGAGCCTTCCGTCTGACGCCATATTTCCGGGCCGGTCGTTTCGAAGTGCGCCAGCGGATTATCCGGATTGGCGAACTGGTCGAGGACCTTTCCCCGCCCTTCTCGCTCCATCTGCTTCGCCAAGTCTCGCGCACCCTCCATGCCTTGTTGGCGGCTCACCAGGACCAAATCGGCTCCATAGGCCAGCATAGCGGCCTTGCGCTCGTCGGTAGCGTTATCCGGCATTATCAGGATCATCCGGTAACCCTTGATGGCCGCTGCCATCGCTAGGGCTATTCCGGTATTTCCGCTCGTCGCTTCTATAAGGCAGTCGCCCGGGCGTATTTCGCCGCGCAGTTCGGCCCGCCGAATCATCGAGAGGGCCGGCCGATCTTTCACCGAACCTGCCGGATTGTTGCCTTCGAGCTTGNNACAGCGTATTGCTCGGATTTTGGCCGAGACGCTGCAATTTGACCAAAGGAGTGTTACCGACGAATTCTTCGATGGAGGGATAATGAGGCATGTTCAGTGGGTACCACGAAGAGCTGGCAAAGGCGCATATTTTAGCCGGAATTGTGTTATCTTGAAACGGCGTTTTCAGCAGCGAAAAACCGCTCATTTTCTGACAAGCGTGGCGATCGGCAATGGGTGAAGAACGACAGTTGAAACCAACGCCAGAGACTTGCCAAAATAACGATTAAGCCACCTATGCTACAAACCAAGCCCTTTACTCGTCGGATTCTGCTTCTCGGAGTTTTACCGGTTTGTGTTGCGATAGCCCTGCTTGCCTGCGGCTTTGTTCTCGTTCAGCGACATCAAATACAGGTCTTGGAAAAACAGGTCAGCGCGATTATCGAGAGCAGCCTGCTTCCACTGCTCAAAAACGCCAACTCCGCCAGCGCCGAGTTCGCCCAAACCGTCCGTCTGCTACTCAATATTGAATCTGTCTCGCACATCTCCATTTATGACCGAACGAGCGATCAATCCACCGACTTCGCGTTGCCGTTGAAAGATCGTCAAGGGCTAACGTTTTCCGCGCAGGAAAAAGCAAGCACCGTCGTCGGCAATACGGTTTATACGACGCTTCCGGTGTCCGCGCCCGACGGCGCCCAATGGCTGGTGATCGGCGTGCAAAGCAGTCCTCTGATCGTTTTGCGATACAAGGGATACTTGATTTTGCTGGCGGTCGCGATAGTAGCACTTTTGTTAACACTGCACTTCGCTTCCCGCTTGTACAATGCCGTCACCGCGCCGCTCATCAATATTTTATCGGACTTAAGGCAAACCCTTACCAACGCCTCGGATAAACCCCTCAGCCACAGCAAGAATCATCTCTACAATGAACTTGTTGGCACCCTCAACGAGATGATTTCCCTCCAACAATCCATTCGCGACGAAATGCAAAACAATGTGGATCAATCCACCAAAGAACTGCGGGAGACCCTGGAGACGGTCGAAATTCAAAACATAGAATTGGATTTTGCCCGCAAAAATGCCCTCCAAGCCAGCCGCGCTAAGTCGGAGTTCCTTGCCAATACCAGCCACGAATTGCGCACGCCCTTAAATGGTATCCTCGGGTTTACGAGCCTACTATTGAAAACCGGCCTGACGAATCAGCAAAAGGATTATTTGACCACTATCGAACAGTCCGCGCAGGGCTTGTTGACGGTTATCAGCGATATCCTCGACTTCTCCAAGTTGGAGACGGGTCAATTGACGCTGGAATACAAACCGATTTTTGTCCGTGAGCTGATTGAAGAAGTCTTTGCCATTTATGCACCCCAGGCCCATGAAAAAAACATGCGGCTGCTCGCCATCATCAACCACAACGTACCGCGCAATCTCTTAGGTGATCCGCAACGACTGAAACAGGTGATAACCAATCTAATCTCCAATGCCATCAAATTTTCCTCGCACGGCAACGTGGTGGTGCGGGCGACCAGCCTGGGAGAGACCGATAATCAAATTGAGATCAAATTCAGTGTAACCGACAATGGCATTGGCGTTACCGAGGAGCAACAGGAAAATCTTTTTTCAGCCTTTACGAAAGTCGACAGTAGCGACAGTCGGTTCCAGGGAGGCACGGGTCTAGGATTAGCCATCGCGAAAGGCCTTGTCGATCGGATGTCAGGTGAAATTGGGGTCGATAGCGAGGTTCAAAGAGGGTCAACGTTTTGGTTTACGGTCCGTCTCGGCATGGATCGCTTGCGCATCTCTCAGTCGCCATTCGTCAACTCCCTGTATGGTTTGCACGTGCTGGTGTTCGATTGCAACCCCGTATGCCGGATGGAGATAACGCACCTATTAACCAACTGGGGCGTCAAACACACAGAGGAAACCCATTTTAATAATATTCAGAACACTATCGCCGCTCGAGCCACAGGCAGTGCCATAGAGCTGTTAATTCTCGACGCCTATACCGAGGAGGCCAGTTTCGAACGGGAGCGGCTGCTAAAGGGGATCCAACGAATTAAAACCACTTTCAAATTGCCCGTGATCGTCCTTGCTCCCCCGGCGATCCAAAGGGTCCTGCAGGATGACATAATCGCCCTGAACTCTCTCATAGTCCCCCGCCCCGTCGTACACAGCGCGCTTCATCAGGCCATGTGCACTCTGCTCAACGTCGCCCAACGACTGTCGCCGAGCGTCGAAAGCGCGAGCAATAATCCATCGGGGCTGAAAAACAAAGGCGTGCGGGTGCTGGTGGTTGACGACAATCCGGCAAACATCAAACTGGTTTGTGAGTTTTTGAAAGCTCTGGGGGTCGACGCCAAATCGACAAACAGTGGATATGAAGCCATAGAGATTTGCGCTAAGGAGAGTTTCAATCTCATTTTCATGGATGTGCAAATGCCCGGCATGGACGGATTGGAAACCACTAAACTACTGCGCAGTAAAGAAACTGATCGGCGCACGCCTATTGTTGCCTTGACAGCTCACGCGGTAAATGAACAAAAAACGCAACTATTGCTGGCTGGAATGGATGACTTCCTGAGCAAACCCGTAAGCGAAGAAGATTTACGGCATATCATTGAACGCTGGGTCAAGCCCGAGACTGCCGCTCCGGACAATTCTGCAACCAGAATCGTCATCCAAACGTCGGCCGCTGCAGGAGGAACCGCAACTATGGAACAATCGAAAACCGCTCCCGGCGACGACGAAGCCCCGTCTAGATTTAACTGGTCCGAATCCCTGCGACTAGCGAAAAACAAACCCGATCTCGCGACCGACATGCTGAAAATGCTGCTCGCATCCCTAGACGAAACAGAGGATCGGCTCAAACAGGCGCTAAGTGACCAGGATATGAAGGCCCTGCTTGAGGTCACGCATAAGTTTCACGGAGGCTGCTGTTATTGCGGGGTTCCCGCTGCAAGGGAAGCCAGCAAAAAACTTGAAGAAGTTCTGCATCGCTGCGAGTATGGCAATCTCGAAGTGCTGGCAAACGACCTGTTGGCCGAAATTACCGCATTGAAAGCCTGGGAGGCAGATCACGATATCGACATACTTTTTGACGATCTCGATGACTAAGGTCTAGCAGGCGGCACTCAGCGAAAAAGCTCTTTAGCTTTAAGCGGCTTTGGGCCCAGTAAGGATTGCAACGCGCGCCGGCTAATCAGCTTGGCTGAGCGCAAAACCTTGCCGTCGGTGTAATCCTGCCGCGACATGGCGAGCAAATGCGCTCCGGGAATCGGCTCAGATCGCGAAGTCGACGTCGGTACACACTCCCTCAGCCCGCTGCCGGGTTCAAATACATAGGATCCGTCTTGGGTAACTTCCGCCCCAGACTCCACACAAACATGAAAGGGAATGCCAAAGCCGAGTTGCTCCAGGAGAAAAAATTCAAAGCGTCGCAAGACTGCTTCTAATTGAGGTCGGAGCAGGTCTTTGCTCAGCTCAGCGACAATCGCTTCGTAAAAAGCAAAGAGACCGGGGTAAGCATCCTCGGGAGGCAAGAGACGTTGCAGCAGCTCATTCAAATACAACCCGCAGTAGAGGCTCTCGCCAAACAGCAGATAAGGTGTTTCAGCGGAAACTTCACAGGACGTTAATGTCCTCAGTTCGGACTTGCCCATGTAAGTGATATCCAGTGCTTGAAAACACTGAAAAATCGCTCGATTGCGCTTCCCGGGTGCTCGACCTACCGCACGCACTACGCCGGCGCTCTCTGTGAAAAAATCCACCAGCAAACGAGAATCCGTATAGGAGCGCACGTGCAGCACGTAGGCTTTGTGCAGGTGTTCCATGGTGCGACTATTCGAGATAGCCTAAATTGCGCAACGCTC
Organism: Marinagarivorans sp. UBA5870; assembly: GCA_002432555.1. The sequence goes on along the minus strand of DJFO01000004.1, from coordinate 7,533 downwards.
TATCATCATCCGCCCAGCCCGATTTGACTTTTACCCACAGCCGCAGCATCACCTTGGTGTCAAACAGGGTTTCCATATCCAACCGGGCCGCCTGACCGATCGACTTCAAGCGGCTGCCGTTTTCGCCAATAATTATTCGCTTCTGCCCTTCCCGTTCCACATAAATCAATCCGCCGATATGGAAAATACCTTCCTTTTCCTGGAATTGCTCAATATCGACTGTTACTTGGTAGGGCAATTCAGCGCCGAGCTGACGAATGATTTTTTCGCGAATCAACTCGGCTGCGAGAAATCTTGAGCTTTTGTCGGTGATTTGATCCGAGGGGAACACATGATCACCTTCAGGCAGGAGCTTGATGATTTCCTGCTCCAACTCTCGCAACTGTATTCCTTTTAATGCGGACAGGGGAATTATAGCCGCAGGGTTCAACTGACCGTTGATTCGCTCCAAGAGCGGAATCAATTCCGTCTTATCTTCGACTTTATCCACTTTGTTGATTGCAACTATCACCCTCTCGGACAGATCCCGCAGTCGCGCCATCACCAGCTCGTCCTCTTCCGTCCAAATGAGGCGGTCAATGACGAAAATAACCACGTCTGTCTGCAAAGCAGATTGCGCCACACGATTCATATAGCGATTGACGGCATTACCTTCCTTAATATGCATTCCCGGCGTGTCGATAAAAATCATCTGAATGTCATCAACGGTTTTAATTCCCGTGATGTTATGCCGGGTAGTCTGAGGCTTGCGCGACGTGATGCTGATCTTCTGCTCGACAAGATGATTCAAGAGCGTTGACTTGCCAACGTTGGGTCGCCCCACTATGGCGACATAGCCGCAACGGGACTTAGAGTTTGCCATAAACTTCCTCGATGCGGGCCAACATCAGCTGGGCGGCTTCTTTTTCGGCATTTTTTCGGCTGGTAGCGTGCGCGATAGTCGGTTCGGGGAATAACGAGATAGTACAACTGACGGTAAATTCTTGACTATGGGATTCGCCCTTCACATTGACCACCGAATATTGCGGTAAGGGATTTCGGCGACCTTGCAACCACTCCTGCAATTGGCTCTTGGAATCCTTTTCTCCCGTGAGAAGGGACACCTTCCGCAAACGTTCATCGATCCAGCTCAAGATACAGTCTTTAGCCTGGTGAATGTCGGAGTCCAGATAAATTGCGCCTATTACCGCTTCCAGCGCATCCGCCAGAATGGAGGCCCGCCGAAATCCGCCGCTTTTTAACTCGCCTTCGCCCAAATTCAAAAATTCACCCAATCCCATTTCACGCGCGATTTCCGCAAGCGTGTCGCCCTTAACGAGCGCAGCGCGCAAACGACTCAGATCCCCTTCCGGCGCTTCGGGAAAATGCTGATATAGCTTTTCCGCAATAGTGAAATTCAAGATCGAATCACCAAGGAACTCCAGCCGCTCATTATTATTGCTACTAAAACTGCGATGGGTTAGTGCGGCATCCAGAAGAGAGCGGTTGCGAAAAACATAACCGAGTTTTTCGCAGAGCTTTTCGTAATACCTATTGTTTTGCACTTTTTTCGTCACCGGCGGTACAGCATTNNTTTTTCTTGTCTGCGCTCTACGTCGAGCGCTTTTGCCGCGTCTCCGCGGACATTGTTGATCGTATAAAACTTGCCGAGTTCTGCTCGAATTTCGGCCTTGGAGAGTTGCGCGAGATCGTCCGGATGCTCTTTCGCCAAATCTTTGAGTGCTGCAACTATATAATAGTTGTCCAAGTATGCAGGGCCGACCTTAAGAAAACACGTGAGAAAAAATCCGAAACTGGCCAGCACAAACAACAACATCAGGCTGTTCATCCCGGTTTGCTTTTTCTTATTCATCATCAGACCCTGCCATCAGCTACTCGTTATTTATTTTATAGCGCCTACCCGCTCAAAGCTCGGCAATCCCTCGTCCCACTGCATCCAGATCGCAAACGCCTTGCCTACGATGTTCTTATCTGGAACAAAGGGGTCTGGCCAAACGCGGCTGTCCAAACTGTTATCGCGGTTGTCACCCATCATGAAANNAGCGCGAGTCCTGCGAGTTGTCGCGGTTGTCACCCATCATGAAATAGTGACCTTCAGGAACCGTCCAGACACGATCATTCCAGGCCTTGCCACCAGTTGGACATTTTCTCATCAAATGTTTGTGACCGTCCATGAGCTCATTAACAATCTCATAGTCCCCCCAGCAAGGCGTTCCCTGGCGGGAGGTACTGTCCTTGCCGAGGGGTTCCTGCTCAATGGCGACGCCATTGACGATCAATACATTGTTTTTATACTGAACCTTGTCCCCCGGCAACCCGATCAATCGCTTGATGAAGTAGCGATCTTCATTAGGCGGAAAGAAAACCACTACATCGCCACGTTCAGGCCGCCCGAGATCAAGCAATTTTATCTGGAACACCGGCAGTCGAATGCCGTAGGCGTATTTGTTGACGGCGATAAAGTCACCCACTTCCAAGGTGGGCACCATGGACTCAGATGGGATTTTGAAAGGCTCGATTAGGAAGGATCGCAAAACAAAAACGATCGCCAAAATGGGAAAAAAGGATTTGGAATATTCTACGAGCAGCGGCTCCTTGGCCGCCCGCTCCACAGCAATTTTATAGCCGGGATCCTTTTCCCGCTCTGCCGCGGGCAGAGAGTTATAGCGCTCCGCCACTTGCGCCACGTGACGCTTGCGCGGCTTTGACCAGAGCAAAGCATCCAGAATCCAAACCGCTCCGGTAAATGCCACAGCGATCATCAATATGAGGGGTAAATTAATATCCATGTCCATAGTCATCCGATCAGCTGTCCACCTTCAACACTGCCAGAAAAGCTTCCTGCGGTATTTCTACTCTACCTACCTGCTTCATGCGCTTCTTCCCTGCTTTTTGTTTTTCCAAAAGCTTTTTCTTCCGGGTGACGTCCCCGCCATAACATTTGGCCGTTACATTTTTGCGCAGCGCCTTCACAGTCGACCGGGCGATGACCTGGCCGCCGATTGCCGCCTGTATGGCCACGTCGAACATTTGTCTAGGAATCAGTTCCTGCATCTTTTCCGTGAGCGCCCGTCCCTTGTAGTGGGCGGTTTCGCGGTGGACGATCAGGGCGAGCGCGTCAACCCGCTCACCATTGATTAAGACATCCAAACGGACCAATTTAGCGCTTTGAAAGCGCAAAAAACTGTAGTCGAGAGAAGCGTACCCGCGACTGACTGACTTAAGCCGGTCAAAGAAATCCAATACCACTTCGTTCATGGGCAATTCGTAGGTAACGGCTACTTGGTGACCAAGGTATTGGATATCCTTCTGTGAGCCGCGCTTGTCGGTGCAGAGGGTGATCACTGCGCCGAGATATTCTTGAGGTACTAAAATGTTAGCCTGGACGATTGGCTCCCGCATATCGGCGATGGAACCTACCTCCGGCAACTTCGACGGGTTATCGACGTAGATGACTTCGCCGTTATTTTTTTCGACTTCGTAAACCACGGTGGGCGCTGTAGTGATCAAATCCAGGTCGTACTCGCGTTCGAGCCGCTCCTGGATGATCTCCNNTCCTGAATGATTTCCATGTGCAACATACCGAGAAAACCGCAGCGGAAACCAAATCCCAAAGCGTCCGAACTCTCCGGCTCGTAAAACAGCGAGGCATCGTTCAAAGTGAGTTTCGCCAAGGCGTCACGAAAACTTTCAAAGTCGTCGGCACTCACCGGGAACAGACCCGCGTACACCTGCGGCTTCACCTTTTTGAAACCAGGCAGCGGCGACACATCCGCGGTCACTGCATGGGTAATGGTGTCACCCACCGGCGCCCCGTGGATGTCCTTGATNNTGAACACGCCGACGCTGTCGACCATATGCGCCTTGCCGATCGACTTGGAAATGATCTTATCCTTTATTCGCAAGCAGCCGTTCTTCACCCTGACCAAAGAGACGACCCCGAGATAATTATCGAACCAAGAATCTATGATCAACGCCTGAAGCGGTGCATTTATATCGCCTTGCGGCGGGGGAATGGCGGCTACCAATCGCTCCAGGACGTCCTCAATCCCTAAACCGGACTTAGCACTACAACGCACCGCATCCACCGCGTCCAGCCCGATAATTTCCTCGATTTCCTCAGCCACCCGATCGGGATCAGCCTGCGGGAGGTCCATCTTGTTGAGGATCGGGATAACTTCTAAACCCTGATCGATTGCTGTGTAACAATTGGCCACTGACTGGGCCTCGACACCCTGCGCCGCATCCACCACCAGCNNACCAGCAGCGCGCCTTCGCAGGCAGCCAAGGAGCGGGATACCTCGTAACTGAAGTCAACATGGCCGGGTGTATCGATGAAGTTCAGCTGATAGTTCACATTGTTGCGCGCCCGATAAAACAGAGTGACGCTATGAGCTTTGATGGTGATGCCGCGCTCGCGCTCCAGATCCATGGAGTCCAACACCTGCGCCTCCATTTCACGGTCCGCAAGGCCGCCGCAAACCTGGATAAAACGATCCGCCAAAGTCGATTTCCCGTGGTCGATGTGTGCAATTATAGAGAAGTTACGAATGTGACTAAGATCGGACACAGGGTGTATAACCTATTGATTAATAGAATCTTTTATCGCAGAGCGGAATATGAGAACAATTTGGATGCGCAAGTCTACAGTATTTGACCCTGGGACGCCACGGACCTGGGGGACGCATGGAGGAGTCAAAAACTCGCTTGCGAACGCACCAGGAAGCAAAGAGCCGCAAGGTCGACCAACCGCAAACCCGGCAGCTTTCGGAGCAGGAATGCGAGCGAAACTGTTTCCGCGACCTCGCGCGTTTGCTCAGAAGCTACTTGACCACAGGGGGCTTTGCTGCGACCGAGCTTACCACTTGCTGCGCGGTCGCGACGGGCACTTCGCCCACCAAAATGACGCCCACCTGGCGCTGGGCAGCCGCGACAGAAGTCATAAGCGCTATAGTCGCACCGCGCCGTGCCATGCCCTGCTTAAAGTCAGTCCCGTTTGCGAGAGGCTCGATAAAAAGAGTAAAGGATGCGATGCCGTCCGTGTAAGTTAGCACGTCACCTTCTTCGTTGGCCGTCGCCTGAGATAAGACAAAACCCGGAGGCACCCACTCGGCGCTCCAGATCGGTAACGTTTGGGAGAGTTTCGAACAGGGAATTTTGGCTCCGTCCAGGAGCGCGTATTGATCTGCGACCGGACTAAGTTCCTCTGTCGAGATCGCCCCGTCCACCGCCAAGTCGATAAATTGAAATCGCTCAATGGCGCTTTTGTTGGACACAGTGGTAAGGGACATGAGCGGCAACCCTGAGACAGTGTCTACAGCGAGCGTCATACCGTACCGGTACTCATCTTTTGGCACCACCTGCACGACCTCCGCCTCACGGCCCGCAATCCGGTCGCGCCCACGGATATAAAAGTGATAATTCTGAGCGAGGCTGATAGTGCCACCGACGTGCGGAATCAAACCGCCGCGCAATAGGAATCCACCCGTAGTGACACAGTCGTGCTTGCGGCCGTTCCGCAAAAACTCTCTTTCCGGGCCGTTGAGGTGGGTAATGCGCTCATACTCGACCCCGTCTTTGACAACATGGACAATTTCCAGCGTTTCGAGCGTGCTGCCAAATTCGTAAGTGAAGCGGCCCTGATAGTTTTTTTCCTGGAGTGCTTTGGAGGCTCGCACCAGCAACTCGTCAACGGACGTTAAAACACGTTCATCTGCCGTGGCCGGCAGAGCCACTAAAATGGCCATGATACAAAGCAAATATTGAAAGCTATGGCTGAGCTTTTGATCGCTTCTCCAGCGCCGTGAGAAGTGTGGACCTTTGCGGCAAAGCATCAAAACATTCCGGTGGTAGAGGGGCTGATAAGGCTGCGGTGCAGCGTTACCGAGGAGCCTCAGTTTCCATTCTCGAAACTCGGGCGAATGGCATAATACCGAGACTGCCGTGGGCGCTGGCGCGCTCGGCGTGCTGGATCAGTAGACGATTCAACATCTGCTGAGTGGCAAAATCAGTTATATCGTCGACTTGACTGAAATTTTGCTGCGGCACAGCGGAATGGTTGGCAACGCCGCTTGCAGCTGTGCTGACGGTTCGAGCTTCCGGAACCGGCAATTCAAAACCGATCGGAGCCTGCAGAGCAGTCGGCTGGCTTTCGTTTTGAGGTTTCGCTTCCACTGCCGCGAGCGGCAGATCGCTACTATTTCCCTGACCACCCTCACCGCCCTGACCCCAAAAGTTGAATCCGAGTACCAAGGTTGCGGCAAAGGAAGCCGCCACGGCGCCCTGACCTAGCCGATGCCGCCAGCTGCCAGACAAAGTACCCCGCCGCTGGGCGGTCGAATCCAGCCCTTCGGCCGCCGCATCGACGACCGCAGAGCTGATATAAGTGGCAACCGACGCTGCCAAATCATTCGGCCCCCCCACCTGCATGCTGCGCTCCTTCCGCAGCGCCGAACCAATCAGGTGGTAACGCCGCCAACGCTCCAGCAGCTCAGGGTTTTGTTCGATATTTTTGAGAATGCGGCGAACCTCAAGCTCGTTGGCTTCATTGTCCACCAAAGCCGACAAGGATTCGAACAATTGATCGAAGGAATTTGGAGTCATTGCAGTCCGTCCAGTAAAAGTAATTTTGTTGCGGCGGCCAAGCATTAGCCTAGGCCCCATCGACAAGCTTGGGTTAAAACATCAATCCAAAAACGAAAGATCTAACATGAATGGCGCCAACATAGCTCAGCGAACCCGTCCCAACATCGGGGAGCCTTCAAAACATGACTCGCTTCGCTAAGAGAACCTGTAGCAGTTCATCCCTTTTCAGCTCATCAGAGGCGCAATGTGGCGGTCTACCGCTTCGCGAGCTCTAAAGATGCGTGAGCGCACCGTCCCAACTGGGCAATCCATCACCTCTGCAATCTCCTCGTAACTCATACCCTCCATTTCCCGGAGCGTAAGGGCGGTGCGCAAGTCCTCCGGCAGCGACTGAATCGCCTTGTACACCACCTGCTCGAGCTGGTCCTTCATCAATTCGTGTTCTGGAGACGTATTGTCTCGAAGTCCATCAGCGCCGTTCAAGAACTCGGCATCGTCCACATCCACATCGGTTGCCNNCCAGGTATAAAAGGCACTGTCGCCGCGGAAATTGCCCAGAGCCCTGTAGGCTTTGATGAAGGCTTCCTGAGCAACGTCATGCACCTCCGCCGAATCCCGGATAAAACGGCTGATGATGGCGACTATCTTGTGCTGATACTTCAATACCAGCAAATCAAACGCCCGCTTATCACCCTGCTGGACACGAGCAACGAGCTTCTCGTCGGTGTCCTGCGCCGGCGGCTTTAACATTCCTGAGTCCCCAATTTTAAAATCGACAATCTTCGCAGAATTTGGCAGCGGCATCGTTTCACCCAAGTGTCAACCGACGGGTTGGTTTTATGTTTCGTTGGAATCCGAAACCCAAAGCCGATCAGGAGTTTCCAGATCGATTCGATGTGACAGTAGACCCGCCTCCTGTAACAAAAGTTCAACCGCGTGATCAATCTC
>DJFO01000406.1:1504-5593 GCA_002432555.1 Marinagarivorans sp. UBA5870 | reverse complement strand
AGCCACCGCAATCGAAGCCACCGCGATCGAAGCCGCCGTGTTGCGCCGTTTGCTGGCGCACTTGGACGCCCATAAGGAGGTCCAGAACATCGACTTGATGAACCTGGCCGGCTTCTGCCGCAACTGCCTCGCCAAATGGTACGCGGCCGCCGCGGCGGACCAGGGTGTGAGTCTCGACTACGAACAAGCGCGGGAGAAAATCTACGGTATGCCCTATGCCGAGTGGAAGCGGCTCTATCAACAGCCGGCGACGCCGGAACAATTGGCTAAACTGCAGCGCCCATGACACCGGTCGTTATAGAGCAACTGTGGATCTATCCCGTCAAGTCCCTAGCGGGGATTCCCCTTGAGAGCGCCACTCTGTCTACTGCCGGACTCGTCGGCGACCGGGAATGGATGATCGTCGACGGCAGCGGCAGGTTTCTTACCCAGCGGCAAATTCCAAAGTTGGCAACCATTCGCACCGCCTGGGTGGAGGGTAAGCTGACGTTGAGCCATCCGGCGACCGGCACCATGCCGGTAGTGCCGCCAGCCGGCACCACGGTCGCCGTGAAAATCTGGAAAGACGATTGCCGCGCTGTCGCCGCCGCTGCAGAGGCCAACCGCTGGCTGCGCGCCACCCTCTGCACCGATGAGGCGCTTACCCTGGTGCATTTCGCCAAGGAAGTGCCGCGGCCGACAAATCCGCAGCGCTTCGGGCCCTACCACACTTATTTTTCCGACGGCGCGCCCTACCTGGTGGCCAACCTCGCTTCGCTGGACGCCCTCAACGCCCGCCTCACGGAGGAGGGCAAGGCGCCAGTGGATATTCGGCGTTTTCGCCCGAACTTGGTGGTGTCTGGCCTGCCGGCCTTCGCGGAGCACGCCCTTGCGGCCCTGAGTCGTCCGGACGCCGCCGCGCGGTTCGGACTGAAAGATCACTGCCAGCGCTGCTCCGTCATCACCGTGGATCAGAACACCGGTTTACCCTCACCGGACACTCATCCCTTCAAAACTCTCGCCCAGGTCAACAGCATGCCCGCCAATCCTAAGGCGCCCGCATTCGGCGTCAACAGCGTGTTGGAGACAGGCGCGGGAACCGCCGTCCGCTGCGGCGAACAATGGCTGGTGGAGGAAATTCGAGGCCCGGCGGCTTAGCCGGCAGCTTAAAAAGCCAAGACTTCCTTGACGAAGGGGACGGTCAGTTTGCGCTGCCGCTGCAGCGAGGCGTCATCGAGGCGATTGAGTAAATCGAAAAGCTCACTGGTGTCGCGCGGCGCGCGGCTGAGAATATATTTCGCCACCTCGTCAGACATATCCATGCCCCGCCTCCGAGCTCGCAGCTGCAAGGCCAGCCCTTTTTCCGCATCCCCGAGCGGTCGCAAGTGATAAACCACGCCGCCCAGCAGGCGGGATTTTAAATCGGGCAGCAAGAGCGGCAGCGCCGGTGGGCTGGTGTGGCAGGCAACCAGCAAACGATGCCCAGCGTCGCGCAGGCGGTTGACCAGGTGAAACAGCGTCTGCTCCCACTGGCGCTGGCCGCAAATACGCTCCAAACCGTCGAGACAGACCAGATTGACTTTATCCAATCCCTCGCACACGTCTTCCGGTGCGTAGCCCACCAACTCGCGCAGTGGCAGGTACTGGACGTTTATATGGCGGGCAAAAGCCTCATGGCAACACGCCTGCAGCAGATGGGTGAGGCCGACCCCGGGACTGCCCCAGACGACCACCATCTGCTCGCCGCGATCCTCGCTGAACTGGCGCAAGGCGTGCAGCGGTTGCTCGTTGCCCGGCCCAACCAAAAAGTTCGCGAAGGTCGCATCGTCCTTCAGGGAAACCCCGAGGCTCAGCTGCACCGGGGTCTGTGTAAATTCGTGGCCGTTCACCGCTCAACAACCCTCAGCGCCCGATCCATTCCAACCGCAGAGGCTCAGCGGAAGTCCCGCGCGCGGACGACAAGCCGGGCGCCCCAAGACTCGCCTGCCGCAGTTCCGGGCGCAGTTTGGCGTCGAGCGCCAGCGTATTCTCCAACTGCTCCAGAGTCCCGTTCAACTGCAGGCTCAGCAGCAAACTTTGGTCGGTGACGGCCAGTAAATTCAAAGAGGTCACCACGGCGAGTTTCTGCAAATAATCAAGGGCCTTACGATAGGCGCCGAAACTGTCGACCGGAGCCACTTGCACAACCAGCCGCTCGGCGCCTTCCGGGCGAGACCGCAGGGCGTAGAGGCCGGCCAGAAAATCCGCCACCGGCGCCAGGGCCTGCCGACCGAGGGAAAAGGCATCTTCGCCCCGCAGGTCGTAATTGCCCCCACTGCCGCGGTGAAAAAATTGCCAGGTGGTTGACCAAGTGCCCATGGCGCTTTCGCTGAAACGGCCGACCAACACCGTGTCGGCGCCGTAGCGTTCTGAGGCACTGAGAATGGGTTGCTCGTCCAAGTTCCAGACCAGCTCTGCGTTAATTGCCAGTTGATCATCCAGATCGAGCAGCGGCAGCGCTAGGGGAAGGCCCCGTTGGCGCGCGGTCTCGATCAGTCCCTGGAGCACCGGGGAATTGCGATCGTTGACCAAACGTTTGCCCTCCGCCGCATCCTCCTCCACCAGCCATACCAAGGTATCGGGGCGTTGAATCGGCCAATAGGGCAGCCCGGCGGTGCGCAAAATGCGTTCGATGGCGGTGGCGGAGAAAGTCATCACCAAGTGTTCGGCCGGCGGCGTGCCCGGCTTGCGTACCTGTTCGTATTGGAACTGTTCGATATGACTCGCGGCGGCGGCCAGGGCCTCCGCCGCTTGCGGAAATCGGTCGAGCTCGACGGTCCCGGACACCCGGGTTAAAACTTCGCGCAGTCCCTCGGCGGCGGCGCGCTCGCGCTCACGCACCGATTGGGACACTACCGGCACTGACGCGCTGTAAAAATTGACGGGGGCACCCAGACGCGCAGGCTGCGCGTGGGCCGTAAAACTCTGGAGCAAGGCCGGCAGACAAACCGCCCACAACCAATACGACCACTTGAGAGACATTGACATGTAAGGATCCGGTCTGCCGTTGAAAGCGGGCGATTGTAACAAGCCGCCCTGGTTCCTAACAGCGGGCACGCGCGCGCTGCCGCTGGGGATGGATCGCCGAGTAGGCCAACCATGCCAGCTCCGACCGATCCCCACACGGGAATGCGCATAAGCTCCAATTGGATTCCCGCCTACGCGGGAATGGCGGAGCTTTGCATTGGGCAGTTACCGGGGTCCGCGCGGAACCCGGTGCGATTCTCCAGATTCCGTCGTCGCCGCGCAGGCGGGGATCCAGGGAAGGTGGGCAGCGTTCTCCTGGGTTCCCGCCTCCGCGGGANNCTCTCCTCTCGTCGTCCCCGCGAAGGCGGGGATTCAGGGAATGTGGGCACGCTTCTGGATTCCGGCCTGCGCGAAACGGCGAAAGGGGTTATTTTCGCGGATGCTCCAGTGTTCCCTCCCTAATCAATTTCCGCCGGCGCGCCCGGGCACCCGCGAAGGGCGCTTCTCGGGAGCGTTGCCCGGCTTTGGCTACGCCGGGCGCCGCAATGCTGGTAGAATGCCGACTTTTTCGCGCCGGTCGCCGGCGCCCTCAAGTGTGAGATAGGCCTTTCTATGAGCGATACCCAAAAACCCTCCCTCAGCTACAAAGACGCAGGTGTGGACATAGACGCGGGCGAGCGCCTCGTCGACCGGATTAAATCCGTCGCCCAACGCACGCGTCGCCCGGAGGTACTGGCGGGACTCGGGGGTTTCGGCGCGCTTTTCGAATTGCCCAAAGGGTACAAGGAACCGGTGCTGGTGTCCGGCACGGACGGGGTGGGCACCAAACTGCGCCTGGCGATGCAGCTGCGCAAGCATGACACCATCGGCATCGACCTGGTCGCCATGTGCGTGAACGACTTGGTGGTGGGCGGGGCGGAACCGCTCTTTTTCCTCGACTACTACGCGACCGGTAGACTGGATGTAGACACGGCCGCGGATGTCATCAAGGGAATAGGCCTGGGTTGTGAAATGTCCGGTTGCTCCCTGGTCGGCGGGGAAACGGCTGAAATGCCCGGCATGTACGAGGGCGAAGACTACGACCTTGCCGGCTTCTGCGTCGGC
>DJFO01000406.1:867-1450 GCA_002432555.1 Marinagarivorans sp. UBA5870 | reverse complement strand
GCACTCCAACGGCTACTCGCTGATTCGGAAAATCCTGGAGGTCACCCAGGCGGATCTCGGCCAGGCCGTCGGCGACACCACCTTGGCGGAAGCCCTGCTCCAACCGACACGCATTTATGTGAAGCCTCTTTTGCAGGCGCTGCGGACCCAGCCGATTAACGCTCTCGCCCATATTACCGGCGGCGGTGTGCTGGAAAATATTCCGCGGGTTTTGCCCGAACGAACCAAGGCGGTGATTTACGCGGACCGCTGGCGCTTGCCGCCGGTTTTTGCTTGGCTGCAAGAAGCCGGCAACGTAGCCGCGCGGGAAATGTACCGCACCTTCAATTGCGGCATAGGCATGGTGGTATGCGTGCCGGCGACCGCCGCCGAGGCGGTGCGCCGCGAACTGACGGCGTTGGGTGAAACGGTTTTTGAGCTGGGCCATATAGACCCGACGGATGCCGCGGAACCCTTTGTCGAAGTTCGCTGAGCGCGTATCCAAGAGCTTTTTCTGCGCGGCGAAACTCGCCGCGCAGCTCGGCCTTTTGGCAGCGAGTCGCTTTTCCAGCTAATCCCTTTTGCCAGTAGCCCATTTTGCAGC
>DJFO01000406.1:0-854 GCA_002432555.1 Marinagarivorans sp. UBA5870 | reverse complement strand
CCGCCGCGGCCGATTTTCCCGCTAGCCTCGTCGCGGTCATCAGCAACCGGCCGGATGCCTATGGCCTGGTCCGCGCGCGCGAGCGCGGCATACCCACCGCGGTCATTGACCACACGGCATTTTCCACTCGGGAAGAATTTGATCGCCAACTGCAGCAGACCATTGATACCTATGCGCCAGACCTGGTGGTGCTTGCGGGGTTCATGCGCATACTGACGCCCGGCTTTGTTACCCACTACATCGGTCGCCTGTTCAACATACACCCGTCGCTGCTACCGCTTTATCCCGGTTTGCACACCCACCGCCGAGCGATCGAAGCCGGCGATTCCATTCATGGGGCGACGGTGCATTTCGTCACGCCGGAGCTCGACGGCGGACCCGCGGTGATTTCCGCGGCGGTGCCGGTGGAACCCGGTGATACAGAAACAACCCTCGCCAAAAGGGTGCTGACGGTGGAACACCAGATTTATCCGCTCGCCGTGCGCTGGTTTGCCGAAGAAAAACTCCAATTAAAAGACGGCAAAGCCTGGTATCAAGGCGAGATGCTGCCCGCCGACGGAATGCGCTTGCCGATATAGGCGGATACAAAGGCGATCCGCCAATTTCCATCGGTCTGCCGATATCACCCGCTTTACAAGCCCGCTAGAAATCGCTTGCTCCCATTGGCAAACCCGCGCAGTGGTTCCGCCCAATGTTGTTGGGCGGATGCCAAAGGCGATCCGCCAACTTCCGCAAGCCCGACACTCCATTTTTGCGATATCACCCAATCGTTTTAGTGGCGGTGTATTCGGCAAGTCAACTTGCGAAAGGCGCGGCGCCGCAGGAAGCGGTTGAATTTGCGGTATTGTGGACGG
>DJFO01000297.1:5984-11450 GCA_002432555.1 Marinagarivorans sp. UBA5870 | reverse complement strand
AGCATAGGTTGATGGTCGACCGATGCCAAGCTTGTCCAGTTTCTGAATCAGGCTCTTCTCGGTGTAGACCGCTGGGGGCTTCGTTTTTTTCACGTCCAAGGATTTTTCCGACAAGCGAATCGATTCGTTGGGCGAAAGTACAGGCAATCGTACCAACTGGTGTGCCTGCTCCACGTCCTGTTGCGACTTATGAACCGCCAGTGACCAGGCCTTCGCAGAGCGCCAGCCCGAGACTTTTTCCACCACCCCGCGGCTTACGAAACGGTCACCATGCCCGTTATGCAATATCGCGACGGTTCGGGTGTCAACAGCCACCGCGAGCTGTGACTGCAGCGTCCGCAGCCAGATCATGTGATACACCAGTTCATGCTGAGGGTCCGGTAACTTAGCACTCGGCATGGCAATATCGGTTACGCGTAAGCACTCGTGTCCCGCCTGTGCGCTGTCCTTGGCTTTAAAGACGTGCGGTGACTTCGGTAGCGGCAATTTATGCTGTTCGGCAAATGTTCGAATATCACCAATGAAATCCACTGACATACTCGGGCTGTCCGTCCGGTGATAGGTGATAAGACCCTGCTCAAACAATTTTTGCGCAATGTCCATCGCCTTTTTGGTCGTCAGTTTTAACGTGTGTGCCACCATCTGGACGTAGGAGGTCGTAATCAGAGGAGGTGGTGGTGCCACGGACACATCCCGTACGCTGACGGTCTCGACGGCAACGGATTTTGTACAGTCCATCACCGCCTTTGCGAGTGCCTTATCCGTCATCAGCTTGGCGTTCCCGGCGTCCTCGTCGTCTTTGTCCGCGGAAGCCTCAGGCGCGACAACGGAGACCTGATCATTAGGTCGGAAAAACGGTAACCAATGAGCGTGGAACTCGCTTGATGATTTCTGTAGTTTCAATGTGATTCCGTAGTGCTCCACGGATTGGAATTGCTCGATCTCTTGCTGTCTCTCAACAATCAATTTTAGGACCACCGACTGCACCCGTCCTGCCGACAGAAAGCGGATGCCGGCATTGTGGGCACGCAGTTTCGCAGTCAGAACAGGTGACGCAAGATAACCCACATATCGGTCGATCACCCGCCGAGCCTCCTGTGCCTGAACCAATGCCCAGTCAACCCCCCGAGCATTCGCAATCGCCTGTTCAATTGCCTTTTTGCTAATTTGATCGTAGGTCACACGCTTCATGCGATCCTTGTATTTTGCACCGATGCATTGATAGACGTGTGAGGCGATCGCCTCACCCTCGCGATCAGGGTCTGTTGCCAGATAGATCTTTTCCGCTTTGGCTGCTGCTGCCCTCAACTTCGCCTCAATCTCGTTTTTCCCTGCACAGGTTACATACTCAGGCTTGTGGGTTGGCGGTTCCACGCCGATCCTGTCAGTAGGCAGATCCCGGAAGTGGCCCACCGTGGCGATGACCTGAAAATCTGGAAAATACTGCCGAATTTTTTTCGCCTTATTCGGCGACTCCACGATGAACAAAATCATATTCATTTCCTCAGCTGAGAATCCAAAAAAAGAGCCCCCCATTCACGGGGCAAAGGCTTCGCTCATCAGCGGGAGGAGACTCAAAAAGGAATGTCATCATCAAAGCCGTCGAAATGCGGCGGTGATGATGGAGGAGAATTGGTATTCGCATTGTCCGCATTTTCGTCAGCGGGTTGTGTTGGCGCCTTAGATGCTCCCGCAGGTCGTGTATCGAGCAGAATGAGATCCTCAACAACGACTTCGGTGATGAATTTCCGTTGCCGACTTTCGTCGCGCCACTCGCGGGTGCGTTGGTATCCCTGAACATGGATGCGGGATCCTTTTCTTACGTACTCACCGACCACTTCCGCAATTTTTTTAAAACAGACGAGTCGGTGCCAATCCGTCACTTCAATCCAGTCACCGGTTTGCTGGTCTTTTGATGGGCGGCTTGTCGCCAATGAAAGGGTTGTGACGGCGTCGCCGGCTGGGGTATAGCGGATTTCGGGATCCTGGCCAACGTGGCCTAGAAAAAAGCATTTGTTTACGGACTTGGCCATTGCGGTCTCCTCAGTGGTTCCTGTTGGTTTTGTGTCGATGAAATTCGATAGATTTCACGGCAATGACAGGATGCCCTGAGCAGGACTGAAAAACGATAATCAAACCGGCTAAAGCGCGTACAATTAAAAAGGGGTTAGGAGCTTCTGGGATTTCAAATCCAGATAAAAAAACGGCGCCCACCGGGCGCCAAAGAAGTCAATAAAGACGGAACTTACAGAGCACTAGCTTTACTGAGGAGATAATGCTCAGGAGTCATTCTACGGTTTCACACTTTTCAAACCACAATCAAATTGAAATCGGCGCAATTGTTTTCCGCCCTTGGCGGTGATCGCGCGCTTAAGAATCAATAACTCCTTTCAATTTGCAGCACCACTAAATATCGCTTGCCTATTTAATCTCGTACTCATCAACTGTCTTCAATGGCCCAGAGCGGGAAACAAGGACGCCACCAACCACCAATCCGAAGACGGGGCCCAAATGATAAAACCTCGCCTCCCCGAACAGCGCCGGCATAAGCGCGATGAGCCCCATCACGAAGCTTACCCAACCTACAATCGCGGACACGTTCCAGTGCGTGACCATAACTTTTGTCACACTCGGCATTCCGGTCTCCGGCTTCTTCTGCACCGGGTCAAATTCCTGATCAATGAACATTTCGCAGTGCGCTAATTTCGCCCGCTCTTGTTCCTCATACATCTTTGAATCCAGCGCCATCCACTCCATCGCAGTGATGCTTTCTCTACGCATTAACACCTCACGCCAGCGCTCGTAGCGGACATCATCATAGGCGTAAGTAAAGACTCCTGGACTCAATGCTCTGAGCGCCTCGATGGAACTTGTGGCGCCGCAGCGGCAGATACATTGGAACAAAGCGAAGGGTAGCCACCGCGGCTTTTGGCCCCGACCATCGAGTACCGTGAGCACCGCAGTAGCCAACGCAAGAACTGCAGCAACCAGGACGCCGCTAAGAACGATGCCAAAATTCAACATTATTTTTCTATCCCCCTTCTCGAGCAGCCGCGCCGATAATCAATTCGGCGAGTTCGCGCTCCTTTATCGACCTTGGATTTTGAGCTTCAACTGCTTTTCCCTAAGCGCATCCAGGCATGCGCGGGTCTTCTCCGACCTTCCACGCTCTTGCTCCTCGTACATTTGNNAGTCAAACGCGAGCCACTCCATCGCAGTCCATTTCCTGTTCCTACGCACCAATGACTCGCGCCAATCGGTGTAACGTACATCGTCATACGGATACGCAAAGATTGCTAAGGCACGCTCTCTGAAGGCATCGACATTAGCGGATATGGAATTGTCGAGACGGCAGATGACTTTAAAAAAGCGGAATGGAAGCATCGGCGGTTTTTTGCCCTGGCAATATCGTACTGCTGAAAACCCGAGGGCCGTAAGCGCGAACGCTGAAATGGCAGCAATGGCGATGAGGGTTTGAATGAACATTTTGACCTCCGTTGTTAGTGTTAGCTCTGGCTGCTACCTGCAGCCTGGAAAATGATCGTCTCGGCCAACTCACGTTCCTTTATCGACATTTTCGATTTCCTTTCCAACGCGGTTTCCACTCTCTCCAGCGCAGCGATTAATTTCCGGCAGCAATCGATACGGCTTTCAATCTCCAGCATGGCAAAATCCGCGGCCCTATAAAAGCGGTGTAACTGTGGACTTGCCGCGCGCAGAAGGGAATCGAAAAGCGAGTGATGACTCCAGTCGATATCGAAGGGATTGAAATGGCTATAGCGATCAATGGACAAGTCATGCATTTGCGTCTCAAACATTGAAAACATGGCTTGGCGCACTCTCCAGCGACCCTCCTTGGCGTTCGGGTTGTAGCGCATCGTCAGCAGCCCCGTGCCGACTCGATCATTCTCCGCACGCACCTGCTCAGACACTGATACCGCCATTCCTCTGAGCGCTACCAATCGCTCATCAATCGGGCCGACAAGCTCCGCCGTCCCCTTATCCTTTAAAAACCTTTTAAAGGGAATATCCAAAAAATCGTTTGGCAGTAAAAACGCGCCACCCGATGGCCACTCGTTTTTGCCACATTTCTGCACAGCATTACTCATCCTTTGCATTCTCCTCGTCCACCCCAGAATCCTGACCAACGCCGACAGGTTCCTGATTGAGATCCACCAAAGGCTGATCGGTCTTCAGTCGATAGAAATCGAATCCCCACTCCGTCCGGTCTTTCTTGTCATTCCTCCTGACGGGTTGAGCATACGCCTTGCGGTCGGTTGCCGGACTCGCTGCCGCGCTACCGGCAGTTTCCGAACGCGGTGACTCAGCTTCCTTTTTCTCCGCATTCTCCGGCGTACCGGCTTCAGCTGTTGACGGCTGGATCAATGGCGACAGTCTCGCTCTGCGCTCACCCGACATGACATCCTTCGGAATGAAGGGCAGCTTTTTCCCCAGTTTCCGAATTTCCTGTTTAGCCGACGCCAGTTTCTTGTTGCCTCGCTTATGAAACCAGCTTCGTTCGAGATGGACACGCAGATCCATCGCAACCACGCCTAAGAAACCCCGCATTCTCCGTGCAGATTCCCGCACCAAGACATCCCAATCGTTCGCACTGACCAGGCCAAGATGTGTGGCGGTTAGACTCAGACGCACAACATCGTCGAATTTTTTCAACAATGTTGCCGCTTTATAACCCCAAGGGCAGTGGAAATTCAGAGGAAGTGCGATAGGACGAATATTCGTGGCGGATTCAATATCATCGAAGAATTCCTGGCCCTCAAGGATTTCTCGCAAGCTCGCCAAGTTCTGATTAATCAGGTTGGCGGCCACTTGGAATCGGTCTTCTGCGATCAGCAGAATCCAATCCGCCATCGGATTATCACGGGCGCTTTCATTCCAAATATGGGCGATACCTGACGCGAATCGGGTAACGCCAATGATCGGGCGAATATCGCGCTCGATATCTTGTTCACGGCCTTGCCACATTTGGAGTGCGAGGTTCGTATGCACGGTCATCACCGCTTTCATCTCAAGACCTTTATGGCGCGGTGCCGGCGACACAGACTCCGATTTCGGTAACACGTTTTCTGAATGCGCGGAGGTTGACTTATCTGATACTGATGGTTTGCCCGTTACCACCTTTTTCTTTTTGGGCATTGTCAGCAGCGGCTTGGGTCGTGGCTTTAGGGAAAGAGATTCAACAGAGGGAGCGGGCGGTGTATCACCGCGGCCAGGTTTTTTTGCTGTCATGACTATACCCAGCTGATAATTTGTGAATTTAATAAACCGGTATCTACAAATTCTGACCGACCGAGTCGATTTGGAATTTACCAGTGAGGAGGTAGATCGGGTCTTAAAATAGCCCAGGCGAAAATATACCGCCATTCACTATCGACAGCGATACGCAAATGATAATTCGAGCAAGCAATTAATTAATGCTCCATCCTCCCGATGCCGATCGCAGCT
>DJFO01000297.1:0-5905 GCA_002432555.1 Marinagarivorans sp. UBA5870 | reverse complement strand
CCTCCCGATGCCGATCGCAGCTCCAAAAGTGGAACCAATGGTTCCACTCTGACAAAAAGGTACGGAGAAGGATTAGTCCTTAACTTCATCGATCAGTATGAAAACATGCCAGTGGGCTTGTACGTTTCGCAGGATCTGCTTGCCAAATCGCCTCATGCTGCGAGAATTCTTAGAATGGTAGACGAGGTCGAGAAAAACAAGACTGACAAACCCTATTTAAGGGTCTTCTGGATCGGTGGGTTAGAAAAATCAGAAACAAATGATAATCGGTATAAGGCGAGCATTTCGTCCCTTGCTCTGCTCGCGATGAGACTGGTCTATCCCAAAAGACAAGAAGTAGAATCACCTACATCGTAATCATCCTCAGTTGTCCCTGTGTCTGATTCTGAAGAGATTCTATCAAGTGAAAAATATCCAAAATTCCGGGCAAAACAATATCCAGTTGGTCCGCACGCGGTTCTGCTAGATAGATCTCATTCTGCGATAAGATCGCTGTAATATTCACGCAATATTGATCCGAATGGGCTGCAAACAGATCGATTGCAATTCCAACCGTTCCTCCGAAACGATATGCCCCGAGGCGGATGATTGGAGCCTGCCCAAGGGACTCTCGGACATAGGAACTTAAAGATTCTATCCACCCCTTGAACTCCGAGTTACGCTTTAAGTCACCGTCATCAACGGATGATGACTGAATTTCATTTTCGTACATATCATTCACCTTTCGTAAACTATGCTGATCCAAAAGTGTTATCAGTGATTACACTGACCGTCCTTCTGAATCGACTTATTGGCTCCACAAATCCTTCGATCTGGTTCTCCACAACTCCATTGCCAGCTCTTCGTCCTCGCGCAGTTTCATGCGTTTTTCCACACTGTCCTGAATTGCCGGCAGGTCGTCCATGGTCATCGCACGGATCAATTCTGCAGCGAACGAATCGAGCGAAAATTTCCCTTTTTTCAGATTCGCAATCAGCGTTTTGATGTACCCGACTGGATTGGCGATGTCGTCCTCGCACCAGCCATGCAGGTACCCGGCTTTGCGGGCGAGGTATTGCACCAGAACATCACGTCTGGCGCGGTCGGGAAGCGGTTTGAGAAGGTGTGCCACCATCGGCACCTGGACCTGGATTTCGAAAAAGCCGACAGAGGTATAACGCTCCAACGATGGGTGGGCGATCTCTGGGAGAAACCGGCGGATCAATGCATTGAATTCATCCCCTGAATCAACTTCCGCACCGAGATCGAGCGGTTGGTAGCGTGACAGCAACTCACGATCTTCCGGGAAAAAATCCGTTTGCAGCGGCGGGTGATTCTGGCAGAGATTCTCAATCCGACGTTCGATGTCGGGATGGGGCGGTTTTCCTGGTGGCACCGGGCGACGCGTGTCGCTGTCCCGAACAACTTCGCCGGCGTCATGGCGGGGGAAACGCTCAGCCTGGAACCGGTTGTTCCTGAGCGCCTCGGATTCCCACTCGGCGAAGCTTGGAATCATCGCTGGCGCAGCCGGCGAGTCCTGTGTTGCTTCTTCGCGCGCGTACGCGGTATTAAATATATTTATATAACTACTACTACGATTACTACTACGTACAGCCGAAGCAAAAAATTTGCTCTGGTTGGATTTGATCAATTTTTCATCCAGAGTAAAATTTTTGCTCTGGTGGTTTTGTGTGATTTCGCGCCAATTCTGTTGAAAACCACTCTGATCGTTCGTTTTTTGATCCAGAGCAAATTTTTTGCTCTGGTTATCCTTCACCAGAGTAGATTTTTTGCTCTGGTCGAATGCGTGTTGCTGTTGCACGCTGGAAGCAGGTGCCGCGGCCCGGTCTGCCGACCGGGGGACGCGCGCGCTGGCGGTCTGGACTGGAGCTTCTCGCTTTCTTGCGTAACCTGAATACCCGTCCGCCAACCGCGTGGCCATGCGGTCGTTCATGGACTGAGGAGATGTGGGTATTTCATGCTCCTGTAGTTCGCGCAGAATCAATCCAGCTTCCTTCCGAATACGGGCGGAGCGATTGCCGCTACTGGTTAAGCTCTGTACAAATTCGAGATAGGTGGGATCAATCTGCAACGTGGTGGCGATGTCCATGGTTTCGTCGTGCAGCAGATAGATTTCGCCAACGAACATGCCGCGCTCTCGAACCACTGAGCACAGTGTCATGAAGCGGCACAGCCGGAGCATCTGCCGCGCAGTGGAAATGGTGGGTGGACTGCAGTTGACCATCAACGCGAGTTCATCCCGCTTTGGCGTCGATCCAGGGTTTTGCGGACTGCCGATGCTNNCAGGCGCAGAGCCTGCCAAGTCACCTTTTCCACTGGTGAGAGCGTCTGGTTCAGGATGAGATTCCTCGGGATGGCGTCATGCGCGTTGCCTGTAAACAGCAGCGCCAGATCTTCACCACCGCCACCCGAGGCTTTGTGATACAACAACTCCCGCTCAGCGCGTCGAATGTGCTGCTTGAGCGTTTCGACAGAGGGTCCGGGACGAGGTTGACTCATCTAGCCAACCCTCGCACGACCAACCAGGCGCGATCCAACTGAATACCCGTAATCTCATGAAGCTTCAACCAACGCTCCAGGGGATCCGTCATCGATTCGAGCGACTTCCAAGTCCGCAATACCTTGATTTCGTCCTCTTCTGACAAATTCTCGATCCGACCCTTTGAGTGCTCGGGCAACCCCATAAGCGTCCTGCGAGACGTGTACTCCCGCCGCGTCGTTCCCTTCAATTCTTCCAGCATCGGCTGACGCAGTCCTGCCCGAATCGCCTGATTGACCTGATCGTCCTCATTGGTTTTGGTGGATGCCAGTTCGACAAACAATCGCAACTGCCGGGTGTCGAACTTGACCTGCACCAGCGTACCCCGGAAATCCTGCACGATGGTGAAATTGGAGGCATTCAGCTCTCGCAATTGCCGGGCGAGAGTTTCGTCGGCGCCATCCAGGCCGAGTTGATTGATCAGACGCTGGTCGTTGTTGCGCAGCGCTTCTACCGCCAGCAGAAGCGCCTGTTGATTCAATACGCGGATGTCACGCGGGGTGGTGCTCATGGTCGTCTCCTCAGTTTCCGTTGTCGCTGGCGCACTCTGGTCAAAGGTGCCGGGCTGCCAGCGGTTCATTTATTGACTCGCGTTGTTGAAGGTCAGATCGGCAAAGTGGGCCCACAACAGCTGGCCGCACAGGGATTCCAGCTGAACCAGGTGATGGTGGATCATCGCCATCCAGTCCAGCGTCTCCACTCCAAAGCCAAGCAGTTGCGCATCAATGGAATTCGGCGGGAAGCGGCGCTCGGCAGCGTTGCGCATCACCATCTCCGCAACCCACTGATANNTTCCTCAAATACGAGATCATTGGCACGGCTATCGGATAGTGGCGGCTCGGCCAGCATGTCTGCCAACGCGTTGCTCATACGGCTCAGGATTGCGTACACCGTCATCGCCATGCCGTTCTTACTTCGGTCGGCATCCGCCAGGAATTCCTGCATGCCTTCCGCGGTCGTGAAGTAGGGCGAGAGCAGCTCAGGGCGTACAATCCGAGGATCCGAAACGGCGTTTTCGAACCCACATTCATTCGCGATTGCGAAAACGGTTTCCAGAATATCGAGGCGGAGCTGTTCCACACGCGCATGTCGCTCCTCGGCGGTTTCGGCGGACGTCGGTGCAGCCGGGACCTCGGAAGCTGGATCGGACGTGGGGGCGGTTGCGTCGTGCTCGAAATCTTGCAGCACAGGGCTTTCAGCGTGTGGTGTCGGTTCGGGAGTGATGAGGCGTCCGGGAGCTGACAGGTACGGGTCCGGATTTCGGAAGTCGTCTTCGACCGGCGACTGGATGGCCGGTCGAGTTGGTGTAGAGGGTATTGTTGCTGCGCCTTGCCCACCTGTCGGTGGGGTGAGGCCCGCTTTTCGGAATGCCGCCTCCATCTGTTCCCGGGATTTCGGTGCAGGAGCCGGCTTTGCTGGCGCTTTGGCACCAGTAGTGGTACCGAACGTGGGTTGCGGCGGATCAAAAGTCGGCTGCGTGGGTCGGTACCCTCCGGACGAAATACCTTTTTCGATCGCCTGGATCTCAGCACTGACGGACATGATCGGGGCATCCAGCCGCAGTGCGATTTCATCCTCCAGCCTGGTGCGAGCTGTCTCCACTTCAAACAGATCGGCATCGTCCAGTTCCTTGAACAGTGGCTGCCACACGGCATCAAATGTTCCTTCCTCGGGCGTGGCCACCGATTCCCAGAACACTCGCGACGCATCCAGATATTTGCGGATCGTCATGATTGCCGGGCGCCCCATGCCGGCGTTCAGCGTGTTCGGCAAATAAGGGTCGAGCACTTCGTGCGCGTACAACATAACCGAGAGGGTAGATAACTGAATCGTCCATCCCAATTCTGTGATTTGCCGGGCAAGCTCTCGCACAGACAGCTCCTGGCGCTGCTCAGCCTCTAGATATTGCTTCAGCCTAACCGCTGCACGGGCACAGTCGATGAACGTCATGCGCCCGCGCATAACGTTTTCAATCATGTGGGCGATCAGCACATCCCGCTCGCCTTTCCAGGGGTAGAACATGCAGTCGATTTCAAAGAACCGGCGGTCGCCGGTTTCCTCATACAGTTCCCGCAGGATCTGCAGGCGCGTGTTGCCGCCGTCCTTGATCATGTAGGGCTGCTCGGGGGACGGACGCGTGACGTTCGGGGCGTGGTCCAGGCCGCGATTACGGATCGACAATTTGATGTCATCGAATTCCGGGTTGCGAACGGTGCGCGGGTTGCCGGCGTAGGGAATCAGATTGTCGAGGGTGACCCGCACGCGGGTTGGCACGGCGGAATCTGGGGGCAGCATCGCCGGGTCCGTGCCACCTTCCACGGCCTGGCGATTGAACAAAGCGTCGCCAAAATCGAAATTACTCGCCACTGGACACCTCCTCAACCGCGGTGATGGTTGGCGTGATGTCACTGAGCTTTGGCTCCAGCTCGTGAATCAGTTGGGTCATGATATGCAGTGCGGCCAATGTGGGGCCGCGCCGAGATCGCTCGTACCGGTGGACGGGGACCCCGGTGCTGGTGGCCATGGCGTAGGCATTGAGATCAGGGATCATGGTATTCAGCACCGTGATCAGCCCGTCCGCCTCCTGATCAAAAAACTTCCTGAGATTGCGAATTACCTGATCCGATGCGGTGGTGTTATCGGCCTGATTGATCAGAACGCGTAAGGGAGGTGTCGGTCGCCCCGTAATGGACGGAAAACCGGGTTTTGGCTGCAGTTTCCTGTAAACATCCACAGTGCCGACAATGAATTCGCGGCTGTCGAGTATCTTTGGTTGGACGGGACTCAGCAGCACATCGGACGCAAAGATAACCGACTCCTGGATGATGCCCTTGGCGCCTTGAGTATCGACGATGACGTAATCGTATTGGTCACGGACACCGTCAATGGCTTTCCTGAGGTGGAGAAAGTGGTATACGGATTCTCGAAGGAATGTCCCGATTTCATCCTTTTTGGGGTCATCGTTGAGCACGATGTGAAGATTGGGAAACTCGGTCTCGCTGATACATCGATCCGCTGAGGCAGATTTGTACAGCTGGGTAAGGCCGAATGGGGACTTCCTTGGAACTTGAAAAACACGCGAGAGGGATTGTTGCGGGTCGCAATCAATCAACAGAACCCTCTGGCGCATATCGGCGAGAATTCCGCCAATGTTGGCGCAGGTGGTCGTCTTGCCGACGCCCCCTTTGGTGCAGATAACTCCGAACGTTTTGGCTGGCATAGTTGCTGTCTCCTCAGTAATGAGGGACAGGCAACAGCAATTCGAACGCGTCTAGCTCTGTGTCAAATCGTTGATTTAATTGTCATTTCATGCCCACTACACTGGGGGTGTAGTGGTCGTGGGTTCAAATCCCGCCGCTCCGACCA
>DJFO01000206.1:1169-8510 GCA_002432555.1 Marinagarivorans sp. UBA5870 | reverse complement strand
AGAGCCCTCAGCCGGTTGAGAGCCCTCAGCCATTTGTAAAGAGCCCTCAGCCGATTGCAAAGAGCCCTCAGCCATTTGCAAAAAGCCCTCAGCCGACTCAGGGGTTTCCGCCATTACAGCGGAGGCTGACAATAACAAACCGAACAATAAACCTAATATATTTACGGTGCCCATAAGCTTTATCCTGTTTTTTGAGATACGTTCAGCGGAACCAGCACCCAAATCGCCGGAGAACAGGGTCGGCGCCGGGGTAATGACCGGCGTTTCGTTATCAAAGGTGGATAAGTGGCTTTGGCCTGTAAGCCGATCCCGCAGCACCACCCGCCTGCGATTGAGTTGAACCAGCGTCCCACGTATATTGGCAGCGAAAAAGAACCAGTTAATGGCATTTTTATGGAACCAGTTTTTCCGCTCGATCTTCAGGTTTCCCGGAGCTCTGGCAGTCTTGTCGCGCAGATATGCGCTCAGCTCCGCAAGGCGATAATGCTTGGGCGCCTGGCGGCAGGTACCTCCATTCCCTCGAGTCGCGCACTCGCGGCGCAGCTTAAAATATCCCGCAATACGGTTTTGCAAGCTTATGCCCAACTGCAAAGTGAGGGGCTGCTGGCGACGCATGCCGGCAGCGGAACTTTGGTGGCCGATATAACCACCCCGCCGCCCCCGGCAACTGCTGTCGATTTAAAAACCCGGGTAGCGCCGCACTTGCAAAACCTCTCCCTCTTCGCCCAACCGAGCAGCATTCGGATTCACTACGATTTTTCCATGGGTGTCGCCGATACGCGGCAATTCCCTTTTGCCTCGTGGCGTCGCTGGGTCAATAGGCAGTACCGTAAAATGGAAAAAAAGACCATTGAACGGGGGCATCCCGCCGGTCAGCCCGCATTGCGCAAAATGATCGCGGGCTTTATCTCCCAATCGCGCGCGGTCAGCTGTAGTGCCGACAACCTT
Organism: Marinagarivorans sp. UBA5870; assembly: GCA_002432555.1. The sequence goes on along the minus strand of DJFO01000206.1, from coordinate 7,562 downwards.
TTTATTTGCAGCGGCGCGCAGCAAGCCTATGTGCTGCTGGCGCAAATGTTTATTAAACCTGGCCAGACCTACGTTGCGGTGGAATCACCGGGGTATCCCATGGCTCGCCGGGCCTTCGCCGCCGCCGGGGCGCGCATCGTTGATATCCCGGTTGATAAGGAGGGGCTGCTGGTAGAGGCAATTCCGCCCAAAGTGAAGATGGTTTTTGTTACGCCGACCCATCAATTTCCCACGTCCGTGCCTATGTCCATCGCCCGTCGCCATGAACTGCTGGAGCTAGCGAGGCAGCGCGATATGGTGATCATTGAGGATGACTACGACAGTGAATTCCGTATAGGCTCACAGCCTATCGATGCCTTACAAACCCTGGACTCGGACGGCCGGGTTTTTTATGTGGGCACTTTTTCAAAATGTATGTTTTTTGATATTCGTACCGGCTTTATAGCGGCGCCCGAGTGGGCGATACCCTATTTAGCCAGCGCGCGGCAGGCCCATGACTGGCGCAACCCTTTGGTTACTCAGCTTGCCCTGGCCGAATTCATTCAATCCGGCGAGCTGCGGCGACACGTCACCCGCATGACCAGAATTTACCAGCAGAGGTACCACGGGATTGTCACAGCGGTAAACCGGTTCGGCCGGGATGTTCTGCAGCCAGGGCTAATCCATGCCGGTGTGCATATGACTCTGGATCTTCATCCGCGATACCTGGCGCAGAAGGTTTGCAGCAATGCGCTGCAGCGCGGGATTAAATTACACAACGGAACTGAATTCAGCGTAACCGACAATATTCCCAATCAACTCATGCTGGGCTTAGGGCCTATCGCGGACCATCAGATTGAGCCCGCCATAAAAAAGCTGGTCGCCTGCATCCTGCAGAAATAGATCCATATCCCGTCCCTCTCCACCGCGCTAGCGGATGGGCAAAAACACATCCGTAACGGCGTCAATTTCCGGCACATCCGGAAAAGATCGCACTCGCTGCAAGTAAATTGGAAAATCCCTCGGCTCTTCGCCACTTTCCGGCAGCCACCTTGAATAGAGATATCGGATACTTTCCCCGAGGGTATCGTCGGAACCCATATGACGCAGCACGGCACATCGCCCCGGCGGAATCGTTTTCATCACTATACCGGCTGCAGGGGATGCGTAATCGCGGTTTACTGCAACGCAAAGGTCCATCTGGAAATCCTCCGGCGCGACGCCCGCCGGATCCTCATAAAGAATATTAAATGTTGCGTAGAGCCGGGGTGAGAGCTCATTCTCCTTCCGCCAAGCGATAAATCGTCGAATCGAATCGCCGATGAGCCGCGGATCGCCGTGATGCTCCAGCGTCGCAAGATGCGTTTGATCGAAATGGATGACTTTCACGTCCCGGGTTTTCTCGGTGACTTTCATATGGTTGACCCTCAGGTTGTTGAGCGGTTGATAAATATCATGCCAGTATGCCCACTGCGGCTGCCGTCGGAATTCCGAGGGTGATTGCCCAATGCGCTTCTTAAACGCCCGGGAAAACGCTTCCGGCCCTTCGTAACCACTCGCGAGCGCTATATCGATAATCGGTTGATCGACCCGGAAGGCCAACTGATAGCTGGCGCGCTTCAACCGGCAAAGCTGCACATATTGGTACACGCCAATCCCAAAAAGGCCAGAGAACTGCCGGTGAAAATGATACTTGGAAAAGACGGCAACCGTGCTCAGCACGTCCACCGTAAGATTGTCGTCCAGGCGGTTCTCGATATACTCGAGGACCTGCCGGAATCGGTCGTGGAAACGCGCGGTGTTACTGTTCAATTCGGATACTCCTCGGATTTGCCAAGAGTCTATCGGAGGTTGGAGAGATAAACATAACCGATCTTGCCCAAATGCGCCCAAACCAGCGATCGCACCATTCCTCCAATACAGCCCGCCAAGGTTGACACGGTATTGCGAATAACCAGCTGTTTTTTAATCACAGCGTTTTCTATTCACAGCATTGCCCGCGAGGGCGCGCGGAGATAAGTTGCCTCTATTGCATTTCGTCAGCAGCCAAGCAATAGTGGAAATAGACAGCTACGCCTACGGATCTTCGAATGAAACCGATCCAGATCACAACTCCGCGCCTCTATCTCCGCCAATGGCAACCGGAAGATCGGCCAGCGTTTGCCGCTTTGAATGCTGATCCACTGGTGATGCGCTATTTTCCCGGCCCACTGTCGCCCTCCGCGAGCGATGAACTTGCCCGTAGGTTGCAAGGCTTAATCCAGGAGCGCGGGTGGGGATGCTGGGCAGTGGAAATCCCGGGCACTGTCCCGTTTATTGGATTTGTTGGATTGCATGTTCCGTCGGCGAATCTTCCATTTTCGCCCTGCGTGGAGATTGCATGGCGCCTGGCGGCAGACTTTTGGGGAAAAGGTTATGCGTCCGAAGCGGCAGACGCAGTTTTGCGGGTTGGTTTTGAGCAATTGGGCTTGGATGAAATTGTTTCATTCGCAACTGCCACCAATCATCGTTCTATCGCTGTTATGCAGAGACTAGGCATGAGTCACACCGGAGAAATATTTGACCACCCAGAGATACCCATCGACAATGCCCTTCGACCGCACGTGCTCTATCGCCTCACCAAGGCACAATGGCGACAGCGGGAAAGAGCGGATTGATTGGTTTATTACGGCGTTACCCGCAGCGACTTCGGCGGGAACTTGAGATAGAATGCAAGTGCTTTAGACCGCCGAGACGGATGTAGATACGGACGTAGATGTCGATCGATTAGTGATGAATACGGCTAGAGAGATGTAGTTCAAAGAATCAACAGGAATTCGATAGAGTCACATATGGATATATTTGATAAAAGCAGCAATCCCTCCTTCCCGTCCGCCGGTTACCTTTTTAGTGTCCTTCTCACCATTGTCGCTATGGCCATTTTCTTCACCGTGGACGATGGTTACCCGCAATACAAACGTCGCTCGACTGCCGCCGCATGGCCAACCACTATAGGCGTAGTGGAGCGTTCCGAGGTGGTCGAAACCCGGTGGCTTCGAGCAGATTCAGCACACCACAGGGCGGACATTGTCATTCGTTACGAAGTGGAGGGGATTAGCTACAGGATTGGGGAGCCTTACATGGGCCAGTCAAGGGTTTGGCGACAAAGCGGCGATGCACACGCAGAGGCCCGCCGCTATCGAGTGGGCAATCCAGTGAAGGTATATTACTCCCCGCTCACTCCCTCCCTCGCCACCGTCGAAACGGATTATCAAGTCTTTGGTTTCGCTTTTTTGTGGACCGCAATGGTCGCACTCATTGCTGTATCGACCTGGTACTCGACTCTGGAACAAACCTGGCGCTTTGTCAGGGCCAATGCACGTTCGGAAGACTCCGACTTTCGAACCCGGCAAGATTGACTATCCTAATACAAGCCCCCCTGGAATCTTCGAGGACGGATGGTTTAGTACGCCTCGGACGACCTTATCAACTATGCTTTACCAGATGAAGCGAAGCGTTCTCAAGTAAACACTGATCATGCGGCTCAAGAGTCCGACATGGGTGCGGGCGGCGTTCAATCGGGACGGCGTTGGTCTGTGCCTGCCCCAAACATTGCCCGTTGGGCCTCCGGATTCCCGTGGCGGATACTTCGGTGCCGCGACCGGCAACCCTATGGGGCTATGGCCGCGATTACTATGGCCGCGACTACTATGGCTGCGATTCTTTTTGCTCTTCTTCGCCTCGTTTTGTGCCGTTTGCGCGCCTGCGGATTCAGCTACCGCAGCCATGGATCCGCAGAGCATGCGGTTTCAGCGGCTCTTGTCCGGAGAAGAGGAGGAATTCACAGGTATTGGCGGTATCCTGGATGTGATTCAGGATGATACCGGTTACGTTTGGATAGCCGGTGACAACGGCCTGGCGAAATATGACGCTCATAGTTTGACGTTTTATTATTCCGATCCGCAGAATCCCAAATCTCTGCCAAGCAATTGGATCGCCGACCTGGAGCTCGACCGACAAGGGCACTTGTGGTTGGCAACCGCTAGCGGCCTCAGTCGATACGAACGCGCAACCGACAGTTTCGTCACCTACCGCCCTGGCGGCCGCGGCACCAGTTCCCTTAGCCATGACGTCGTCACCGCGCTTGCCGTGGATGCGGATAACAATCTTTTTATTGGCACAGGCGACGGTCTGAATATCTTTGATAACCAGCGAAAATTTATAAAACAATTTTTCCGCGACCCACAGACCTCGACAGATAAAGGCTCGAACTCGATCCAAGAGCTTTTTCTGGATGCCCAAAACCAACTTTGGGTTGGCTTTAACCGCGGCGGCATCAGCCGTTTTCAGATTCCAAGCGAGACCTTCACCACCTGGCGCCACGACGCCAGGGATCCAAGCTCCTTCACGCTGGGCAATGTCCTGGCCATCGGCCAAGACATTAAAGGCCGGATGTGGTTCGGCACCGATGTTGGGGGACTTTCGCGAATGTACGCCGACGGGAGTGGTTTTAAGCATTACCGCCATGAAAGTGACGACTCCAGATCCATCGGCAGCAATATCATCCAGGATATTCACACGGACAAGCGGGGCAATCTTTGGATTGCGACTGATCACGGTGGGCTAGCCCTTTATGCTGAAGACACGGACTCTTTTGTGCATGCCCGCCACGAGCCTCATAACCGCAATAGCCTGAACTCCGATCAACTTCGTTCCATTTACGAGGATCGCTCGGGCAACCTTTGGATCGGCGCGGTTCCAACGGGCGTCAATTTTTACGATGTATTCAAAGCTGATTTCCGCACATTGGTGCATCAACCTTCCAACAAGAATAGCCTGAGCCATAACGGTGTATTATGCGTCTTCGAAGATAGCGACGGCATCATATGGATTGGCACCGAGCGCGGACTTAACGCATTTAATCCCACCACCGGAAACTTCACCCGCTATCTTGCCAACCCGCGCGATCCGGGCAGCCTGAGATTCGGCGCGGTGACTAGCGTGGCAGAAGACGTCGACGGAAAACTTTGGGNNTGGGTAGCGACTTGGTCCGGCGGTCTCCATTTGTTCGATAAGAAAACCGGCAAATTTAAAAACTATTTTCCCGAGGAAGGCAAACCGGACAGCCTTATAGGCCCCCATATTTGGAGTGTCACCCGCGATGAAGAGGGCACCATCTGGATAGCGGCGAATCAACAAGGCGGGGTCAGTCGGTACGTGCGCGAAACCGACAGTTTTGTGCATTACAGGCATGACCCGGCGAATTCAGACTCGCTGATTTTCGATTATGTATGGAAGGTTCGACCGGACAGCAAGGGCAACATCTGGATCGGCACGGCGAACGGTTTAGACCGCTTTGATAAACGCAGTCAAAAGTTTATCCATTACCGTCACAAGCCTGGGGATCCAACTTCCATCAGCAGCAGTAACGTCACGGCGATCATCGAAGACTCGCGAGGATTTATTTGGCTCGGCACTGAAGGTGGAGGGGTTAACCGCTTCGACCCCAAAACCGGGCAATTTCGCGTCATCAGCACCACCGAGGGCCTACCCTCCCCTCACGTTCCCGCACTGGTGGAAGATAAATCCGGTGATATTTGGGCCGCGACCACGGCAGGTTTAGCGCGTATCAATCACACCACTTTTGCCGTCACCGTGTTGCGCAGGAGCGACGGGCTGGCCGGCAATATTACCAATCGCGACGCAGCGTTTTTGGCTTCCACAGGCGATCTCTACATTGGCAGCACCGAAGGTCTTACCGTGTTTAATCCGGCAAGCCTTCAACAGCAGCACTCACCGCCCAAGGTCGTCATCACTCACCTGCGGATCTTGAATAAAGACGTTCCCGTGGGCGCCCCGGGCTCACCACTTCAGACGGCCATCGATCAAGCCAATGAGCTCGTTCTCAAATATGACGATGCCATGTTTGCGCTGGATTTTGCCGCGCTGAGTTTTAGCTCTTCCAGCCAAAACAAATATGCCTACCGGCTCGATGGATTCGATCGCGATTGGCTCGATGTCGGCCGTATGCGCACGGCGACTTACACAAACCTCGGGCCGGGTCGCTATACCTTTCGAGTAAAGGCGATGAACAGCTCCGGCATCTGGAGCGAGCAGGATGCCAAGATCGATATAGTGATCGAACCACCACCCTGGCGCACCCCATGGGCTTATGTTGGTTATCTGACTATGCTGCTCTTGGGGTTCTATTTGCGCAGACAGTACACTAATCTGAAACTGCAATCGGATGAACTCCGAACATTATCCAGCACAGATCCTTTAACTGGCATTCTCAATCGCGCGGGCATAAAAACCGAAGTTGCCCGGTCATTTGACACACCCGATCAACGCCTGGGCTTGTCCGTCATACTGTTCGACATTGACCACTTCAAGCGCATCAACGACACCTGGGGCCATGCCGCCGGCGATGCCGTG
>DJFO01000206.1:0-1147 GCA_002432555.1 Marinagarivorans sp. UBA5870 | reverse complement strand
GCTGTGGCGCTGGCAGAAAAGCTCCGGCACGCGATAGCCGAACATGTTTTTGAGAAAGAACTTGAACCACTGCGATTGACGGTGAGCATCGGGGTCGCGAACCTCGCAGCCGCGGAGTCCTTCGAAAGGATTGTCAAACGCGCGGATGTGGCCCTTTACGCAGCGAAAAACAGCGGCCGCAACCGCGTGGAAGTCGCTGCTCCATAAATTACCCCGCCCCGAGCTACGCAGGACTTTTAAATCACCGGAAATTTCTCGAGCGAATATCCAAAGCGTCCAACCGCCAGGAATTATCCTCCACATAACCCGCCACCACATGCACCACCGGGCGGGTTACGTGGTCCCGCACAATTTCCACCACACCCTTGATATACAGCAAACGCGCGGTCAAGATAGGTTTCCGAAAAACCTCTTGGGTTCCGCGCCAGACCAGCACATTGATATCCCCTGCCTCATCTTCCAGAGTCACAAACAGCACACCACTGGCCGTTTCCGGGCGTTGTTTTGCCGTGACCAGCCCTGCCACCTGCACCGGGCTGCCCGACCGTCGGCCGACTAAATCGCGGCTGAGGGTGCAGCGGTTAAAAGGGGCCTCTCCGCGGAGAAACGACATGGGATGCGCCCGCAGCGTATGGCCGAGCGCGGCGAAGTCGTCCAGCATGTCCTTTTGCGCCGNNGGGAGGAAGGGTCAGCAGATCGTCCACCGTCTTCTCCGCCGGATCCAAAAGTTCGGACACAGGCTTGATCGCAGCGGCCTGCCAGCGCGCCTCATGCCGATTCCCGGCGATCGATCGCAGCGCATCCGCGGAGGCCAGCAACTGCAGATCCGCATCCGTAAATCCGGCGCGCCGCGCGAGTTCCTGGATGGAAGTAAAAGGCCGCTCATGTCGCCAGTCCGCAATCGCTTTGGCTTTTTCCTCATCGAGGGAATTTATCTCTCGAAAGCCCAACCTTATCCCCAAAGTGCCATCGACGNNCTTTTTCCAAAGAATTATCATACACACTTTGATTGATATGGACCGGCAGCACCGGCACACCACTGCGCCTTGCGTCCTGAATTAATTGGAATGGTTGATAGAACCCCATTGGCTGGCTGTTGAGGATCGCGCAATAAAAGGCCGCTGGATGATGGCATTTGAGCCAGGAA
>DJFO01000139.1:238-6471 GCA_002432555.1 Marinagarivorans sp. UBA5870 | reverse complement strand
CCTTTGGGATACACCCAGGCGGTGCGAAAAAATCAAACGCTGTACCTGTCCGGCATAGGTAGCGCGGGGGCCACCTTAGAGGAGCAGCTCGACGGCATTTACCGCACCGCGCAAAAAATTCTCACCGACTATAGGGCAACCTCTGCGCACGTGGCCAAAGAGGTGATTTACACCACAGACATCGAAGCGCTCGAAAAAGCCAACGCCATCCGCAAGCAGTTTTACGGAAACGGCCAGTATCCAAGTTCCAGCTGGGTGCAGGTAGCGCGGCTCCTGGGCGCGGACATGCAGGTGGAAATCGAGTTTATTGTGGAGCTGCCGCCCCAGTGACACCGCCAGGGCTTGCAAGCGTTTGAGCCGAAATCGTCGGCAATGGCGGCTCGCCTGGCGGCATTCAGCCTAGCCTCCACCCGACGCGCACAGGGAAACCGTGGAAAAAAAAATGTTGATTATCGCGTCAAAATTTCTTGACCCTGATCACAAATCAACCTAATCTCTGACTTGAAGTATTGGCAAACCCGTCGAAAGGCGGGGACGCAAAGCCACGGGGCTAATGGGTTTTCCCCCCTACGCCAGCCGGGTCGCCGTAGTATCCGCGTACGGATACACCGTGATGGGCGTTTGCCATGCTTTCCCACTTTATTGGAGGCGCCTATGGCAAGTGTTCTCTCGGCTACACAAAGTTCCAAACTGCTCCTCAAATCGCCACCTGCTCCGGCGAAAGCCGCACCGCCGGCGGTGAAAACGCCACTGCCCGCAACGCCGCCGAAAACCTCCGCCCCGGCACCGGCAAAAGCGCCGCCGGCGCCGGTTAAACCCAGCGCGGCAGCACCGGCCAAAGGCCCGGAGCTTTACGACAAAACCGGCGCCGCGACCGCGGCCAAAAAAACCGCCGAAACCAACAGCGGGGGCGGTTATATCAGCGACGGTAATGAAGTGGTGGTGGACATCAAGAACTCCGATTCCGGCTACAACAACAAAATTTACTGGTCGACGGACAATTTCAAAACGCGCAATTACATTGGCATCGACAATCAGACCGGCACCGTGAATCTCGGCAAAATTGCCAAAGGCACTCGGATCGATTTCGGAATCGACAACGGCCAGAATCAGTTTTTTCGCACCGGGGGGGCCTCCGCGAATTCCGACGGTGTCGACCACACCCAGCTCACGCAAACCAGTGAAGGTACCCGCATAGGGTTTGAAGACTTGGCGGGCGGTGGTGACCGCGACTTTAACGATGCCATCATCAATGTGCGCAGTGTGCCGACCGAGACCAAAACCACCCCTGCTGCGCCTCAGCCTAACAACAATCGGTCCGGTCTCGGCGACGGCACCAATCCAGGACTGGGCGCAGGCACCGCCAACTCACCCAATCAAGGCACCTTGAATCCGGCCGCCGCCAAAGGGGCTCCGGCAATTGCCACCAAAGCCGCAGCGCCCGTTGCCCCGCCCAAACCGGTGGTTGTCGCCAAGCCGCCAGCACCCGTTCCGCCGCCCGCCACCAAAGCANNCCGCCACTAAGGCAAGCGCGCCCGCGCCCAAGGCGGCGGCACCCACCGCCGCTAAAACCACAGTGCCCACCACTGCTCCAGCCGCCAAAAATTCTCCGACAGCGGCGACAGCGGCCAAATCCGCTGCCACGCTCGCGGCGGCAACCCAAACCATGCTGTCGACCTTGAATAAAACCTACGGGACCGCCGCGGGTAACGGCGCGGCCGTGCAGAAGCTCTTGGGATCGGCTTGATCGCACACGCTTAAGTTAAATCCGAGGGGAGCGAATCCGCCATCGAGGCGCGCCCCTTGACCTCTCTTCCTGCCCGAGGTCGGATAGATCTCCAGCGATCTCTATTCCCCGTCCTCAATTGCGCAAGAAAACTTCATAAAATCGCAAGAAGACCTTCACAGCGACGACTGTCTCGCGCATAGAGTGTGAGCACCGCGGCAACCCCGCAACCACTCAAGGAGAGTCGTCATGCGTTACGGATTTTATTCTTCACTCGTCCAGATTCTGTTGTTGGGCCTACTGCCTTTCGCTGTAGCCGAATCCTGTGTACCCACTCTGCCCCTGACCGCACCCTCTCATGTGATGGCGGTTGGCAACAGTTTTCTCGGCAGTCTCGGCGGCTCGTGCCGACACTTGGAAGAGTTGCTCGAGAGCAACGGCGACCCGGAAGAAATGCGCGCGACCTGTGACATCATGTTCGGCAATCCTTTGGGAGCCATGCTGGACGAGGCGGTAGTCGCCAACGCGGTAAGCGGATCCTACAACGTCGGACTGTTTATCATCGGCGAGAGTGACGCCATGGAAAATTTCGCGCATTTGTACCGCGAAAATTGTATGGCGCCGGTGATCCTCATGACCTGGGAAAGCCTCAACCCTCTCGCCGGCCTGGACGCCTACCGCAACGGCATAGCCGCCGTCATTCAACGGGTGCGCGCGGCCGAAAGCGCTACCGGCGCCCGCGTCGTCCCCTATGGGCTAATTCTCTACCATCTGAGCCTCGACCCACCGCCGCAGCTCGCTCACCTGCCGGTGGATTACCTCTATGTCGCCAACGGCAATATTCACGATAATTCCTTCAGCTTTTGGCTCAAAGCCAATGCTCTCCACGCGACTCTGTTGCAACGCAGTCCAGAGGGCATTACACACGACCTCTCCTTTTATCAGTGGGGCGGGCAAGATCTACCGCTGCTGCACAGCGGTGTTTTGACGGACGAGGTGATACGGGAACTGCAAAGGCGCATTTGGCGATTGATCCAACGGTGGGAGAGTGGGGAAAGTGTTTCCAGCCTGATGCAATTTGAAACCGCCGAAATACCAACCTATTCCCTCACGGTCGAACACGGCGACGACGACGGCGCTTACGCGGCGGGCACTCGTGTGAGCATTACCGCGGACGCGGCCCCGGCGGGTTGGTTTTTTGCGNNTTGCCGGATGGGCGGGGGACACCGAGTGGCTAGCGGATAATCTGGCCACCACGACTCTCGTCATGCCCAACCGGAATATCAGCCTGACCGCGGTTTATAGGGAACACGCCGAGAGTGCCCCGGAAGCTTACAATTACCTGCGCCTGGAAATCACGGAATTGCTCAACAACCGCACCCTGCATCTGGTGGAGGCGACCTGGTTGGACGCCGCGGGCAGAGAACTCTTGCCGGCGATGACCAGCAATGCCACTGCGGGATTACAGCTCTCCACCAATTATCCGTTCGCCGGTGCGCTCTACCAGGCTTTTGATCGAAACGATATTACGCGGTTTTATCTCAGCACCCAATCTCAGACTCTGCCGATCCATGTGACCCTGCACACAACCTCCCCCGTTGCGCCAGCGGCGATACGAATTCGTAATCCCGTCTGGAACAACAATCTGCAGGGTTTGCGCTGCTGGGGTTCGTTGGATGGCGAAAATTGGCAACTGCTGTTTGAGACCGGGAGCGCCAGCACGGCATTTTCCGGCGGCGCCTTGATCGAGGCACATTTTAATTTTTAAGAAGGGCTTAGCGAGGAGAGGCCGCCGTCACAAATGCCGAGTTTCTTTGGGCGGCTCCCACCAGGCATTATCTCGCCCGTTCTGATAAATAATCGGTGCCTCAAGCAATTCTTCCGGCGTAACATCGTCCAGACAAGCGACCTGGATAGCGACAAAAGGGCCGCCAATTTCCGCAATATCGCCACGTGCGAAGGCACCGACGCCACAGTGTTTACAGAACTGGTGGTTGCTGCGGCGGGAGGCGAACCAATAATCGGCCAGATGGTTTTCCCCAGCCAGCAACCGAAAATCCGCCGGTTTGATCACCGTTCCCCAGTCGCGGATTTTGGTGCAGATGGAACAGTTGCATTTGCTGGTCCCCTTGGCGAAATCGATATCCGCTTCAAAGCGAACCGCGCCGCAGTGACAGCTGCCTGTGTAGGTTTTTTTCATGGCGGCCCCTCCTTTCAATACGTTGGACAGCTCCATGTTACGCCGCCGTTCGAACCCGGTATGGGCGCGAGCGAACATTGATTGGCGCATTCTGAGCTTATGTTTCTTTGAGCAAGATAAAATGTTCCACCAAGCGAATCATCAGCTCTTTCTGCTCCGGTTTGCTCTCCGCCACCAAAAGTGCGAGTGCAACGAGAGTGTTATCGTTGATCAGCAGCTCCACCGACTTTGCCAGAGCATGTTGGTTTAACCGGAGATACCACAAAAACAAAAAGGAGCCGCTGCGTTTATTACCATCCGCCAGCGGATGGTTTTTGATTGCAAAATAAAGCAGATGCGCAGCTCGACTGGCAACATTGGGATAATAAAGCTCATCGCCAAAACCCTGCTCGATGGTGGCAATGGCCGACGCCAAGCCTTCTCCACGCAATTGGCCAAACAGAGGCGTGGCCTCCCCCTTTGCTAATCAATTCCTGTTTCAGCTCGGCAATCGCCGCCAATGCCATACGAAAATCGAGCGCCACCATGTGGTGCTGCCGCATGGTGATATCGCCCAAGGACTGCTCGTCGTAACTTTGCAGCAGACTCCAGCTGCGGGCATAGTCGTGGATCACCTCGAGAACTGCGGCACCTTCGGGTTGGATGAGAGACTGGTTGGAAAGGGTTTGGGAGAGCAGACTAACCACTTGCTCAAATTCGATGCCACGCTCCTGCATCCGCTTTTGATTGAGGGTATAACCTTGGACCAAGTGCTGTTTAAGGGTTTGGGTGGCCCATTGGCGGAATTGAACCCCACTCTGGGATTTCACCCTATAGCCGACGGAGATAATGACGTCCAGCGAATACTGGGTAACCGGTTTGTCTGAACCTGCAATATGCATTTTTTGCATATTGCCCCGTTCGACCAGCTCCCCCTCTTGAAAGATTGACCGAATATGGCGCGACAGCACCGACTGATCCCGGCCGAACAATTCGCGCATCTGCCCCTGCGTCAACCACGCGGTGTCCTTATCCAGCGCCACCTCTAAACGAGCGTCGCCGTTCTGAGATACATAAATTTCTATTACCTGATTCATATGCTTGTCCTCCATGAGTTAGTCCACATCCGACCCCGCATCATATTCCATCATCTGCGCTTCCGCTTCGCTATCGATTCTTCCCGTCCGCCGAGTACCGCCCGACACACGCCGAGCAGCGCTTCTATGCTGTTCATGCGGGTGTAGTTGGGCCGGATCACAAATGCGATACGCCGATGGGGACCGGGCTCCTTTAAATGCACGGTGGAGAGCTGCGGGTACTGGGCCGTCAATTGTTCAATGGCCATTTCCGGAATTAAGGTCGTCCCCATATTGTTAAGGACCATTTGAATCAGGGTGGTGAGGCTCGCAGTGCCGAAGCCCTGGTTGGCCTCCGGTGCCGGTAGACGACAGACATCGAGAATATGCTCTTTTAGGCAGTGTCCATCTTTGAGCAACATTAAATTGCTGTCGGCGAGTTCCCGGCTGGTTATTTCGGCGCGAGTGGAAAACTTTTCGCCTTTCAGCGCTACCCAATAAAAATCTTCCGTCCAAAACTCGAATGTCAAAAGCCCGTCGCAAGGATACGGCAATGCTATGGCCGCGGTATCGATTTCACCATTGCGCACCATTTCCAACAGCACATGGGTCTGCTCCTCCACCACCACCGGCTGACAATCCGGGTAGCGGCGCTTTAATTCCGGCAGCACCTTGGGCAGCAAGTAGGGGGCAACGGTGGGAATCAAGCCGATCTTGATCGGGTAGCTCAGGGGCGACTTGAGGGTGTCGGCCAAGCGCTCCAGTTCATCGAGGCGAACCATAATCTCTCGCGCCCGCGCCAGCACTTCCGCCCCAATCGGGGTGACCAACACCCGTTTATTGTCGCGTTCAAACAGCTGGAAACCCAGCTGTTTCTCCAGCTCGGTCAAGGCTGTGCTCAACGCGGATTGCGAAATGTGGCACTGTTCCGCCGCCTTCTTGAAATGCAGCGTGCGCTCTACGGCCAGCGCATACGTCAGTTGTTTTGTCGAAATCATGGTAAGCCCTCCAAGGTCTATCATTCTATAAAACTGATCGAAGACTTCAAATAAATCAAATTTATCGAACAACAGCCCGGCCTTATAGTGACGGCTCTACCCAACCAAACCCATGTGGAGCTGATATGGCACTTCTCAATACCAAGATCAAACCTTTCAAAACGACAGCCTTTCGCAATGGCGAGTTTGTTCAGGTCTCCGACCAGGACGTGCTCGGCAAATGGGCGGTGTTTTTCTTTTACCCGGCCGACTTC
>DJFO01000139.1:0-228 GCA_002432555.1 Marinagarivorans sp. UBA5870 | reverse complement strand
CGTGGAAATTTATTCCGTGTCCACGGACACCCATTTCACGCACAAAGCCTGGCACGACTCGTCCGAGACCATCGGCAAAATTCGCTACACCATGATCGGTGACCCCACCGGCGCCATCACCCGCAATTTCGACGTGATGCGCGAAGATCAGGGGCTGGCGGATCGCGGCACCTTTCTGGTGGATCCGGAGGGAGTGATCCAGGCGATGGAAATCACCGCGGAAGGCAT
>DJFO01000024.1:1259-4183 GCA_002432555.1 Marinagarivorans sp. UBA5870 | reverse complement strand
TACGTGAAAAGCGAGGTCGACGGCTTCACCGAGACCGGCAACTCCCTTTGGTTGGTGACCGCGGAACAGCAAACCCACGAGCAGCTCAATACCAGCGCCGGCTTCGTGACCACCTATACCATCAACTACTCCTGGGGGGTGATGGTGCCGGGACTGAGCATGAGCCTTGTCAACCAGGCCAATTTGCGCAACAGCCCGATCGCCTTTCAGTTGGTCAACGCCGGCAGTGGGCTGGGCGGTTTCGAGCTGCGCGCCGACTCGCCAGANNATCCAGACAGCTTGTTTCAACAGTGGGAACTGGATACGGTCCTGGTGTTTTCCGACGGACTTTCGACGTTCTTCGGTCTGCAGGCGCGCAGCCGCTATGATCACGTCGATGCCTACCAGGTGCGCGGCGGGGTCAATTGGGAATTTTAGGCGCGCCCGCCTACCCGCTACTCGTCGCCCGCGGGACGGGCAGGTCTCAGCAGCTCGTCGCACGCCCGCAGTGCGGCTTCCTGAACACTCAAATGCGGCCGCGGATAATCGCGCAACACCGCCTCTATAGCGCTGCGGCACCGCGGCAGATCCGCCAACGCCTCCGCGATCGCCTCGCCGAGGGCGTCTTCCGTCGGCACCTGTTCCACCAGTTTTCCAACCCCTAGGCGCTGCACCCTCTGGCCCGTTAGCAGCTGCTCGAGTTGGATTGGCAGAACGACAACCGGCGTACCCAGAACCAGGCTCTCCCGCACCGAGCCGGCGTTACCGTGGCCGACGAATAGGTCCGCATCCTTCAGCGCGCCGGGTAAGTCGACCAGTTCGGTGGAAAATCTGACGCGGCCTTTGGCCCAGGTTTGCAGCTGTTCTATGGGTCCGCGCGGACAGGCAATGAATACGTCGGCCGCGCAGGAAGCAAGCGTTTTCACCAACCATTCAAAACGGGGATAGGACGGCTTGAGATAGGCAATCAGGCGCGGGCGCCCGTCCTCGGCGAACGCCACCCGCGATCCATTGGACGGGCTGGGAGCGAGACAGTACCAAGCGTCCGACCGCGCAGGGTAGATATCGAGCTCGCGCAAATTGGTGATTAGCACCCGGTTTGTGCGAAACAAGTCCGCCAGGCAGTCGAGAGGTTCTGCCCGGCGCCGAGCGAGCACTGCGTTGATATTCGCCAGGACCCGCTGTTCCTGGCGCTGCACGAGATTGTCATTAGCGGTATAGGGGCGCCAATCGACGGTAGGTAAGCCGGGCACCGGGTCGCAGAACCCGGTACCCGTCACTATCTTCGGCACTGCGAGGCCCTGCATGGCCAGCATTGCCGTGGGTGAATAATCGAAGATCACCAGGTCGGGCCGCACCAGATCCACCAGCGCCTCCCACGCCCGCACCAGGCAGTCGAGCGGATCCGGCTCCAGGTAGCCGAGCAACAGCATGGCGTCCGCCATACAGGCGATCGGCCGCTGCATGGTGATCTTGGGCAGCCACACGGGAGCCTGCAACAGCGTGGCTCGGGTCTCGGCAAAAAACGGCTGCGCCCGCGACAGGTCTTTAAGGGCGACAACCACCCTATAGCCCGCCTGTTCCAAACGGCAGGTGATGGCAGCGAGGCGGGAAATGTGGCCGAGTTCGCCGCCGACTTCCCAGGTACACAGAACCGTTTTGCCCGCCGCTTGGCGTTGACTCGTCGTGCTCATGAATTGTTGTAGCCGCCTTCCACTATTGCGCGTCGGCCGCAAATATGCCCCAATGCGCCCCGATTGTCTGCGGTGAAATATCACACCCGTCTGCGGGTGTCGCCACCCTAGAATTTCTCGTCGTCATTGTTACAGGATCAATTGCATGAAGCACGCCTATGCCGCTCCGTCGCTGCTCTTGGCAGCGGCCGTCCAGAACTGTCTCGCCACCCCTATTCCCATGAACGATTCGGTTAGCCTGACACAGGGTACCGCTGTCGTGATTCCCGTATTGGCCAACGATCTGCCCGATCCGGAAGCGCCTTCCGATATTTTCATCCAGACGGACCCGGCGACGGTATTTTACGGCGGTTTTCTCTCACCCAGTTACGGGACCGCGGTGGTCAACGAAGACAACACCGTCACCTATACCCCCAATGACCCGAGCTTTACCGGACAGGACAGTTTCACCTACCTTGCCGAAGACGAAACCGGCTACGGCAGCGCCCTTGTTTCTATCCAAGTCGTCCCAGCAACCGGCGAGGGTTTGGAAGGTTACGCCGTCGGCGGCACCAACAAGGCGGTGGGGCGCATGCTGGATGGCCTCTGCGACGGCGAATCCGCCTACGAGCAGTTGGGTTTTGCCTGCAGTCAGCTCGCCGACGCGGAAGTGGCAGACCTCAATGCCTGGCTGCGCGAGATTGCACCCGAGGAAGCGCTGACTCAACGCGGGCTGCTGATGGAAAACTCCCGCAACAAAACCGCGCGGCTGTATCGCGCCCTGGCCCAAACCAAAGGCGGCGGGGCGAGTTTGAGCATTAATGATCGAGTCCTGCCGTTCGGCGGGGCGGCCGGGGATGATCTCGGCTCTCCGTGGACGCTGCTGTCCTCAATTCAAATCGGGGACTTCGAACGCGGCGAGACCGACAACCAGGCGGGGTACGATTCGAACAGTCGCGGTTTGATGGTCGGCCTCGGCTATAGGCTGTCACCGGGATTCAATTTCGGCGCCGCCTTCGATTGGAACGCTTATGACGTGGACTACCGGCGCAACAGCGGCGACCTGGATTCCGACCTCTACAGCCTGACCAGTTTTTTTAACTGGTACAGGGGCGATTTTGGGCTGGACCTGCAAACGGGATATACCCAGGGCGACAGTCGCTCCCAGCGCCGCTTCACTTTTCCGTCCACCGCCTATGCCGACAGCCGTTACGACAGTCGCCAGGTGGATGTCAGTTCGCAGCTGGACTGGTCCAAGCAAGCGGGCGCCTG
>DJFO01000024.1:0-1212 GCA_002432555.1 Marinagarivorans sp. UBA5870 | reverse complement strand
GAAACAGACGCACGAACAGCTCAATACCAGCGCCGGCCTTGCGACCACCTATACCATCAACTTTTCCTGGGGCGTGCTGGTGCCGGGAGCGACCTTGAGTCTCGTCAATCAAGCCAATCTGCACAACAGTCCGGTGGCGTTTCAGCTGCTGTATGCCGACAGCGGATTGGGCGGTTTCGAGCTGCGCGCCGACTCGCCAGACAGTCTGTTCTATCAGTGGGACCTGGACACCGTGCTGATACTGGCAAACGGCTTGTCTACCTTCGTCGGGGTGCAGGCGCTGAGCGACTACGACCACGTCACCGCCTATCAGCTCCGCGGTGGGGTCAACTGGGAGTTTTAATCCGTCACCAGGTGCCCCAGCATATGGCTGGGGAAGCGCAGAAAAAACATGGGGCCATCGCCCCATTGCACGCCGGCAAGGATCAGCAGCGTCATGGCCAGCAGCTTCGCCACCACGGCGGTCCAAATGGCATCTGCCATTCCCAAATCCGTCAGTTCGGTCAGCAGATAAACGAAGAGCGCGAGCGCGGCCACGTAACCGACGTAGGGAATCAGGGAGACGGCTGTCACCAGAAACAGAATCAGCACCAATTGCGCCGGACGCAGTTTTGCCGAGCGCAGCCGTGCCGCCACATAAGTACACAGCCCGGTCACTAGTACGTCCACCATAAAGGCTATGGCTTCGATCCCCATATGCGCATCCTGTACGAATAATCAGTTATTATTTCCGCTTTTCGCGAACGGCCGGTCCATCGCCCATGAATGTATCCCACCTGCTCGACTCCCTCAACGAAGCCCAACGCGAAGCCGTGTGTGCGCCGCCCGGCAACCAGCTGATCCTCGCCGGCGCGGGCAGCGGCAAAACCCGGGTTTTGGTGCATCGTATCGCCTGGCTGATTCAGGTTGAAGGTGTATCGCCGCACCAAATTCTCGCCGTGACCTTCACCAATAAAGCCGCGCGGGAAATGCGCGAGCGGCTGCACAACTTGCTCGCCGACCACTCCGCTTTGGCGGGCACCTATCGCAGCCTCTGGGTTGGCACCTTCCACGGCATAGCACACCGGCTGCTCAAGGCTCACTGGCAGCAAGCGCGGCTGCCGCAGAACTTCCAGATCCTTGACTCCGACGATCAGCTGCGGCTGATCAAGCGGGTTTATCAAACGCTGCAGTTGGACGAAAACCGCTGGCCGTGCAAACAGAGCCAGTGGT
>DJFO01000415.1:8461-13261 GCA_002432555.1 Marinagarivorans sp. UBA5870 | reverse complement strand
GAATACAACGGCAAATTCATGGTCAATCAATGGGTGTTGCGCGGCGGATCCTGCGCTACCCCTGCTGGCCACATACGCGCTACTTACCGCAATTTTTTCCCCGCAACTGCCCGCTGGCAATTCAGCGGAGTGAGGCTCGCCGATGACATCCGCTAATTATTCGATCAAAACGTCTAAATCCGCCGTTCCCCATTGTTATGTAAAGGCCGACAATGAGCCGTTTTTGCGAGATGTCATCGCCGGCCTCGGGAAAACATCGAAAGAACTGCCCTGTAAATATTTTTACGACGAGCAGGGCTCCCAGCTGTTTACGGAAATTTGTCAGACGGAGGAATACTATATTACGCGCACGGAACTGGCGCTGCTGGAGGATATATTGCCCGAGCTTGCCGGCGCTATAGGCGAACGCGCCGTGATCCTCGAATTCGGCTCCGGCGAAGGGCTCAAAATCCGTCGCCTGCTGATGGCCTTGCACGCACCGCAAGCCTATGTTCCCCTCGATATCTCCGCCGAAATTCTCTTGCGCGCAAGCGGTGAGCTGCAGCGCGAATTTCCCGATCTCGCGGTGCTCCCGGTGATCGCGGATTACACGGATTCGATCGCCCTGCCCGAGGAGGTAACCCAAACGCAAGGGCNNCCGGCTCCACCATCAGCAATTTCACACCCCGGGCGGCGCGCCAATTTATCTGCAAGCTCGCCTCACTGCTGCGCCCGGGGGATGGCTTTCTATTGGGAGTCGACTTGCTGAAATCACCCGCCCGACTACACCAAGCGTATAACGACCGGCACGGCGTCACCGCCCGCTTCAATCTGAACTTACTGCGGCGAATCAACCTTGAGCTCGGCGCCGACTTCGATCTGGAGGGTTTCGAACACTACGCGTTTTTCAATCCGGCGCTGTCGCGCATCGAGATGCACTTGGTCAGCCTGCGGGAACAACGGGTGACGCTGGGCGACCAGACATTCCACTTTGCCCGGGGCGAAAATATCCACACGGAAAATTCCTATAAATATTCGCTGGAAGAGGTGGTGCGACTTGGCGAGGAGTGCGGTTTCTCGCACTTGCACGCCTGGACCGACGAAGAAGATCTTTTCAGTATCCACTATCTGGTTCGCACCTGACATCCTGGTTCGCACCCGCCGCTCCCGCTTTCCTTCCGTCNNCCGTCCGCGCCAGCGGCGCGGACGGGATGGAGGCGGAGTTTGCCGGCACTCAATTGAACGGTGTCAATCGACGGCAATCAATTCGGTGCTGTCAATTCGGTGGCGGTCAGTCGACCGGTAAATGCCGTTGCAAAAATGCCTCCATGACCTCGAAGGTTTTCTGGCGATGCGGCAGATAATCGAGATGGTGAGTGCCCTCTTCCAGTTCGACATACTCATAAGCCTTGCCGGCATCTTTCAACCGATCCGCCATCAAGCGACTTTGCGTCACGGGCACTGAAGTGTCCTTGTCTCCATGGATCAGCAATATGGGAATTTTGAAACGCTCCACCAGGCGGGCGGGCGAAGTTTCCTTTAACTGCTGTTTATCGTTACCGAATTGTTCGCGATAGGTATTTTTGTTGGCGTAATAGCGGAAACTCTCGCGCATTTTCACAAGATCCGCCATTCCGGCAAAACTGACCGCACAACGGAATAGATCGGGCGTTTTGGCCGCGCCCATGAGCGCGGCATAACCGCCGTAGCTGGCGCCCACTATACACACCCGCGCCGGATCGGCGATTTTTTGCTGCACCAAGTAGGCGACCGCATCTTCGAGATCATCCTGCATTTCGAGCCCAAGCCCGCCGATGGCCCGCATCATAAAATCGTGGACGCGCCCGGACGAGCCGCGAAAATTGGGTTGGAATACCGCGTAACCGCGGTTGACCATAAAGGCCGAAAAAGGATCGAAACCGTCGCCGTCCTCCGCCATGGGACCACCATGGGGAAAAATAATTGTGGCCATCGGGTTGCCTGCATAATGCTTGGGCAGCGATAAATAGCCGTCCAACTCCAGGCCGTCGCGCGCTTTGTATTTGTGCATCAACTTTTTGACCAGCACGTCGGGTGTCAGCTCGGGAAACTGAGCTGCGACGGGAGTGAGCTGGCGGGTGTCGCGATCGCCATAAAAAAGCGTGCCGGGATCGGTGCTGCTTTCGCTGTGCAGCAGATATTTCCGATCATTGTCGCTGAGGCTGATGATGTAGTTGTCCGCGTCCGGCAGCGCCTTGTCGACGCCGGCTTGGAAAGCCGCAAAGTCTTTATCGAAAAACACCGTTTCGCGCGAGTATATACCCACCACATCCCGCTTCACACGGGAGTAGATCAGCCGGCCGCCCATGTCGTATTCCGGGTCGTGAAGCACCAGGGTTTTTGGGAAATTCGGCTGCGACAAATCCGCTTTATATAACGCCTGGCGACCTTCGTGGTCGGCCAGCAGATAAAGTTCGTTGGGGTTACCGCCAAAACCCAGTGGTCGGATCGGCGGCTCGTCGAACTGCACATAACTCCAGGCATCGACCCATTTCTTCGACCCGGCCTCCAGCACCTTGATGGTCGCCCGGCGCTTTTTGTCATCGTAGCTCTTACCGAGCCGCACTACCCCCTGGCGATCGGCCATCCAGGAATCAATGGAACTCTTTGCCCGCTGCACGCGCGCCAGCTTGCCGGTGTACACATTAGCCTTGTAGACCGACTGGTGCAGGGGAACGTCCCGGTCGACGCTGACAAGAATATGTTCGGGGTCTTCTGGCAACATGCTGATAATGTTGTCCTGAAATTGGCTGATCCAGCCTTGCACCGCGTCCTCGTTGGGGCGCACCAGTGCAATAAACGGGGAGGATTTTTTGGCATCGGTGGCCAACAAACGGGTTTCATCAAATCGCTGGGTGGTGCCGCGCGAACTGCTGAAGCGCAGACTCATCAAGATGCGGTCGTCATTGGCCCAGCGGATCCAGTTGAACTTAAATTCTTTGTTGTCCGTCTTCACCGGATAAAACTGCTCGCCCGTTTTGAGGTTATGGACCAGTATGGCGGTCTCGCCTCGCACATTCTTCAGCGCCAGCAGATGAGTCCCGTCCGGTGATAATTCCACGTCCGCCAGAATCGGATCGCGATAGAAACTTTCGAGGGGCAGGCGCGGCGCCGGTGCAACCGCGGCGGGCGCCGCGGCCGCGGAAGGCAGTTGAAGGCCAAGCAGCAAAACAAGCAGCAATAAAAGCCACAAGAGGTAGAATCGCGGCGCGCAAACATCGGCGAACATCGAAGAATTCCTTTGAACAACATTCCTGGAGCGGACGGGTGAAATTGGCACCCTTAAGCTTAGCGGCGAAGCCGGACTTTGCAAAATCGCCAGTGCCGTGCCGCCGGCCCGCCGCTCTTACGGCTTGAAGGTTAGAACTGTTCCACTTCCATGGCGAGTAGGTTGTCGACGCCGGAGTGGATTGCGGCGAAGTGCGTGCGGGTGCGCGGCAGCAACCGGGCAAAGTAGAAACGCGCGGTTTTGATTTTAGCTTCGTAGAATGCCTTTTCCGCGGTTCCGGCAGCGAGAATTTCCTGCGCCCGCACGGCGGCGCGGGCCCAGAAATAGGCGAGGCAGATATACCCGGAGTACATCAGGTAGTCGACTGCCGCAGCGCCAACCTCCTCGGGATTTTCCATGGCTTTCAAGCCGATGTGCATGGTGAGATCACCCCACTCTTTATTGTGCTGCGCCAGGGTGTCGATCAGAGCTTTCAGCTCGGCATTGTCTGCGTTGGCTTTACAGAATTTGTGCACGAGCTTAGTAAATCGTCGCAGGGTTTCACCCTGGGTCATCAGGACCTTGCGCCCAAGCAGGTCGAGGGCTTGGATGCCCGTGGTGCCTTCATAGAGCATAGCGATGCGCGCATCGCGCACGTTCTGCTCCACACCCCACTCGGCGATATAACCGTGGCCGCCGAAACACTGCATAGCGAGGTTGGCGCACTCGAAACCGAATTCGGTCATAAACGCTTTGGCGATCGGCGTCAGAAATGCCAGCAGATCCGCCGCCTCCTGTTTTGCCGCCTCGTCCGCGCTGTGATCCTCGATGTCCAGTTGCTGCGCGGTGAAATAGGCGAGCATGCGACTGCCTTCGCTAAAGGCCTTTTGCGTAAGCAGCATGCGGCGCACATCCGGGTGGACTATGATCGGGTCCGCAGGGCCCGCGGGATTTTTTGGCCCGGAAAGCGCGCGCATCTGCAGACGGTCCTTGGCGTAGGCGAGGGATTTCTGGTAACCGAACTCCGCGTGGCACAAGCCCTGCACCGCCGTGCCGAGACGCGCGCGGTTCATAAAAGTGAACATGGCGTTGAGGCCGCGGTTGGCTTGCCCGAGTAGAAAACCTTTGGCCCCGTCAAAGTTCAAGACACAGGTGGCGTTGCCGTGGATACCCATTTTGTGTTCCAAGGACCCGCAAAACACTTTGTTGCGGGTGCCGTCCGGCAGAAATTTCGGCACTATGAAAAGCGAGATGCCCTTGGTGCCTTCCGGGGCGTCCGGCAGGCGGGCGAGCACAATGTGAACTATGTTGTCCGCCAGGTCGTGTTCGCCGGCGGAGATAAAAATCTTGGTTCCGCTGATGGTATGGCTGCCGTCGGCGTTGGGCTCGGCGCGCGTCTTCAACATGCCGAGGTCGGTGCCGCAGTGGGCTTCGGTCAAACACATGGTACCGGTCCAGGCGCCTTCGACCAGTTTGGTCAGATAGGTCGCGCGCTGCTCATCCGTACCGTGCAAGGCGAGTGTGCGCATGGCACCGTGGGATAGGCCCGGGTACATGCCCCAGGACCAGTTGGC
>DJFO01000415.1:0-8405 GCA_002432555.1 Marinagarivorans sp. UBA5870 | reverse complement strand
TATTCGTGGCCGTTCAAGCGGCATCCCTCCCGGTCGCCAACTTTGTTTAAAGGCGCGAGGACGTTTTCGCAGAACTTGGCCAGCTCTTCGATAATGGCATTGATCACATCCGGGGTTGTCTCGGCAAACTGAGGAATCGCCGCGCAGTGCGCCTCGTAATCCAGCAAATCGAACAGCACAAACTGCATGTCGCGCACTGGGAGCTTGATGTCCGCCATAATCCAATCCTCTTTGTAAGTCGTCGGTAGTTTCCTTGTTGCGGCGAACCGGCTGACCGGCTCACGCGCCTGTAAAAAAAGTATAGCCCCGGCCGGTGTATCGACGCTGGCCGCGCTCGGCAGCCCCGGAGCGTCAGTTCCACCGTCAGATCAGTTTGGACAGCGCAAACGCGACTCCGTCCTCTGCCGAGGTTTTGGTGACATATTTCGCGACCGCTTTGACTTCATCGCTCGCATTGCCCATGGCGACCCCGGTCCCGGCCAATTGGAGGAAAACCTCGTCCGAGTGAGAATCCCCGAAACTCGCCACCTCCTCCGCCGCAACCTGATAGTGGTCGAGAAGCCAGGCGAACGCCTGCCGTTTGCAGGCGAGCCGGTCGATCACATTGACGAACTGCCAGTCGGGACAGGCCGGGAAGGCGGCGTAGGAAAAAGTCAGGTCGGGGAACTCGCGTTCTAGCATTTGCAGTTGTCCCCGCTCCGTCAGCGGGGTTGCTAGGACCCATTTCAGCAGCGGTTGCCCGTCGATCACGGCATCCAAGGCACCGGCAACTGGCGGCTGCCGGAGATGGTGCGCGTGGAGTTCGCTAATCTCCGGGGCAAAATCCGTCTCCACGTAAAAATCCTGCGCACCGTAAACTTCATAGTAGATTTTCAATTGCCGCAGCCGGGTCAGCAAAACGCGGCTGGCATCCCTGGGCAATGCCGCCAATTGCAGGCTGCGTCCGGCGGCCGGGTCAAAGATTAACGCCCCGCTGCAAAATAAGCCCGGCGCCCACAGCTCGAGTTCCTCCATCAGAAAACGCGCGGCGAAGTGCGGGCGACCGGAAGCAATGGCTGTGCGCACGCCGAGGCGGCGGATGCGTGCCAGCTCCTCGCGCAGACGCGCACTGTAGCGCCCCGCCGGATCGAGCAGAGTACCGTCGATATCGAAAAAAACGACTTTGATGCGGGGCTTGGCCTGGTGCAGGTCCAGGTCGGTAATTAATTGGGCCATGGGCTCTTGTTACTCAAATGAAAACGGCTGCTTACACTAAAACGGCCACCAGGGGGTTTTTTGCAGATCTGCCTCGCAGGTGAGCAGCTGCTGCTGGTAGCGGGACGCGCGCTGCTGGACCTTGCGCGCTACGCCTTTCAGCCAGGGTTTTGCGTTGTAGGTGCGCCGGGTGTAACCGCCGTGGCCTTCATGGTACGCCATGTAAAGGTTGTAAACATCGTGGGAGGCAATTTTGGTTCGCACCCGGCTTTGGTGGTTGTACCAACCGACAAAGTCGGCGGCGTCACCGAAGTCGCGCCGGTCGGCGCCCCATCGACCGCTGGATCGCTGATACCACGCCCAAGTGTCATCCTTCGCCTGGGCATAACCGTAAGCGTCGCTCAACCGGGGTCCGGGGATGACCCACAAAAGTTTTCGCCGCGGTGGTCGCGCGTTGCCGACGAAACGCGATTCCTGGTGGATGATGGCCATGATGGTGGGCACAGTCGTGTTCCAGCGTTTGGCCGCCTTGTTCACCTGTTTATACCAGGCCCGTTTTTCCTTGAAAATGCCACAGAGATTTTCGGCCTGGCGCGGCGGCGGCGTGACACAACTGCTCAGCGCTAGCAGCAGGGGCAAGACCCACAGCAGCCGCGTCGGCTTCATGCGGGGTGCTCCAACAGGGCGAGTAGACCCGCCTCATCGAGGACCGGGATTCCCAGTTCTTCGGCCTTGGCGAGTTTCGAGCCNNCCCCCGGGCCGGCCACCACCCAATCGGTTTTGCTCGAAACGCTGCCGGCGACCTTGGCCCCCAGGGCCTCCAGCCGGCTTTTTGCCTCTTCGCGGGTCAGGCTCTCCAGATTGCCGGTCAGCACATAAGTCTTGCCGGCCAAAGGTAAATCCTGCGGCGCCTCCACCGCTAAATCTGGCCAGTGCACGCCGAGCTGACGCAGCTTGGCGATCACTTCCCGATTGCGCGGGTCGGCAAAAAAAGTCGCCACCCGGCTGGCAACCACCGGGCCGACGTCGGTCACTCGCAGGAGGGCCGCCTCGTCCGCCTGCATCAGCGCCTCGAGCGCGCCGAAATGACGTGCGAGGGTAGTCGCCGTTGCCTGACCGACGTCGCGGATGCCGAGGGCAAAAATAAACTTTGGCAGCGTCGTCGCTTTGCTGCGCTCGATTGCCGTTACGAGTTTCTCGGCCGATTTTTTTCCCATGCGCTCCAGCGCCGCCACCTGATCGGCCTCGAGCAGGTAAATATCTTCCAAGCTGTGCACCAGGGATTTTTCCACCAGCGCGTCCACCAATTTATCCCCCAGGCCTTCGATATTGAGGGCGTGCCGGCTGGCGTAGTGTTTGATGGCCTCTTTGCGCTGGGCGGCGCAAATCAACCCACCGCTGCAGCGCACAGCCGCTTCGCCCTCGACCCGCACCACCGGTGATGCGCAAACGGGACAATGCGTGGGAAAAAGAATTTCCGCCGCGTCGGCGGGACGTTTGCTCGCGACTACGGAGACCACCTGGGGAATCACGTCGCCGGCTCGGCGAATAATAACCGTATCGCCGATCTTCACGCCGAGGCGAGCAATCTCGTCGCGGTTGTGCAAAGTGGCATTGGACACGGTCACGCCACCGACAAAAACCGGTTCCAGGCGTGCGACCGGGGTGATAGTGCCGGTGCGACCGACCTGAAATTCCACCGCGCGCAGGCGTGTCATTTCCTCCTGCGCGGGAAATTTGAAGGCGACCGCCCACCGCGGCGCTTTAGCGACGAACCCGAGTGTCGCCTGCAGCTCCAGGGAATTGACCTTAAAGACTACGCCGTCGATGTCGTACGGCAGAGCTGCGCGCTTTTCCTGCAGCATCTGGTAGAAAGCGAGGCAGGCGTCCACCCCCTCCACCGCCCGTACATCTTTGCTGATGGTGAAACCCCATTGCTGGAGCTGCTGCAGGATCGCCGTGTGGCGCCCCGGCAATTGGGCCCCCTCCACCACCCCGACGCCGTAGGCGCAGAGCTTCAGCGGGCGCGATGCGGTCAACCGCGGGTCCAGTTGCCGCAGGCTGCCGGCCGCGGCGTTGCGTGGATTGACGAAGCCTTTGGTCCCCTGCTCGCGCGCCTTCTGATTGAGCGCCTCAAACCCCGCTTTGGGCAGATAGATTTCGCCGCGCACTTCCAACAGCGCCGGATGGGCAGCGCCCATCAGGCGCAGCGGCACCGATTTAATGGTGCGCACATTGAGGGTGATGTCCTCCCCGACGCTGCCGTCGCCGCGGGTCGCCGCACGCTCCAGCAACCCGTCGCGATACAGTAGGCTGACCGCTATACCATCGTATTTCGGCTCGCACGCGTATTCGATCGGGCTGTCGTCGTCGAGGCGGTCGCGGACGCGTTTGTCGAACGCGCTGAATTCCGTCGCGTCGAACACGTTGTCGAGGGACAGCATGGGCAGCGGGTGGCGCACTTCTTGGAAGGCGACCAACACAGTGCCGCCCACCCTTTGACTGGGCGAGTCCGCGGCTACCCATTCGGGAAAGCGGGTTTCCAGCTCGACGAGTTCGCGCATCAGGCGGTCGTATTCGGCGTCCGGAATTTCGGGGTCGTCGAGCACGTAATAGCGATAGCTATGCGCCTGCAGTTCTGCTTTCAACTCCTGCAGGCGGACATATTCGGGTCGGGTACGGGACATGGATGCGGGCAGCGTGGGTTAGGTTTTGGCGAGCCGGCGTTTGCGTTCGTATTCAATCACGCGCTGCCGCCCGTGCTCAATGGTTTGCCGCGTCATGACACTGCGGTTCTCGTCCTTGAGTTCACCGTTGAGCGCTTCGGCGATCGCCTGGGCGGTGCTGACCATCAGGTTATAGGCGCTGAGACTGTCGCTGGCGATCGGCAGGGAGAGAAACATGCTAATGCCGGGTGTGGTGAAATCGTCCATGCCGGTAAGGTCAAACGTCCCCGGTACCACCATATTGGCCGCACTAAAAAGCACCCGGCCGCGACCGTCGGCGGATTCGTGGCGGTGGAAGATGTCCATTTCGCCATAGCGCATACCTTGGCTCAACATGGCTTCCAGTAGGTCGGGGCCGCCAAAAAATTCGCCGCGGTGTGCCATGACGTTGATGATCAGCACCTCGTCCGGCGGCTTCGGCGTTTCCGCGGTCTCACGCGGACTTTTCGCGTCCGCTACCTCGCGCGGCTTTTTCGCATCAACCGTCTCACGGGTTTTTTTGATATCCGCCATCTCACGTGGCTTTTTCGCATCCGCCATCTCATATGGCTTTCGCGCATCCGGCGTCTCATACGGTTTTCTCACATCCGCCGTCTCATGCGCCTTTTTCGCATCGACCGCCTCATACGCCTTTTTTGCATCAGCCGTCTCATACGGCTCGGGCGCTTCGCGCCGGTGGATTTCGGCGGGTTCGACGGGAATATTCAAGTGGTCATCGTAAGGGTCGAAGTCGGTCTCGCTGCCGAGGACCGGTTCCGGGTGCTCGTTCGGGCCGTCGTCTTCCAGATTGGTGAGATCGCCAATCCGCGGCTCCAAGTCATCGCTAAAACGCGCCTGCTCCTCCACGGAGTCCATCAACATGGGGACGGGGGTATCGAGTTTCAGGCTGACCTGTTCGGGAATGCGCCCCGGTCCACCGCGCGTCCAACGGGATGCCGTGTGATTTTCTTTGACGCTCTTATTGACGCTGAGGGCGTGATCCGGATCGCGATAAGCCGCCACCCGCGCGCCGCCCGAGGGAAATTCGCTGCCGCCGGGTTCCGGCTCCGCCGATTCCTGGTCGGCTCTGGCCACGACTCGCCGCTTCATCCGCAGGTGATCCCGGCGATGGGCGCGCATGCGACGCATCCCGTCGAGCAGAATGCCCAGGATCAGCAAGACAATGATGACTGTTAACCACTCTCTCATATGCTATGTCCTAAACGGCAGCCAATTCCGCAGCTTCTTCGACGTCGACCGTCACTATGCGGGAAACCCCCGGTTCGTGCATGGTGACACCCATTAGTTGGTGCGCCATTTCCATCGCAATTTTATTGTGCGTAATGTAGATGAACTGTACCTGGCTCGACATTTCCTCCACCATGCGCGCATAACGCCCGACGTTCGCGTCATCGAGCGGCGCGTCCACTTCATCCAGAACGCAGATCGGCGCCGGANNCTTCATCCAACATGCAGAAGGGCGCGGGGTTGAGGCGGAAAATGGAAAACACCAGCGCGATCGCCGTCAGAGCCTTTTCCCCGCCCGATAATAGGTGGATGGTGCTGTTCTTTTTACCCGGCGGGCGCGCCATGATGGCTATACCCGTATCCAACATGTCTTCGCCGGTCAGCTCTAGGTAAGCATGGCCGCCGCCGAACACTTTGGGGAAGAGCTCTTGCAGGCCGGTGTTGATCTGGTCGAACGTCTCCTTAAAGCGAGTGCGGGTTTCTCGGTCGATTTTGCGAATGGCATTCTCCAGGGTTTCCAGCGCTTCCTGCAAATCCTGATTCTGCGCGTCGAGGTACTGTTTGCGCTCAGCCTCGGCTTTGTATTCGTCGATGGCCGCCAAGTTGATGGCACCGAGGCGGCCAATGCGGCCGGCGATCGCGGTCAACTCCTCCGCGAGCGCTTCTTCGGTCTCATCAGTGAGCGAGTCGAGCACCGTCTCCAGAACGAAATTATCTTCCGCGATTTGTTGCTGCAGGCCGCGGGCCTGCACCTCCAGCGATTGAGCGGCCAGGCGCTCGCGCTCCAACTTGCCGCGCGCGTCCTGCAGTTGGTGGTCGACCTGCTGACGCAGTTTTTCCGCATCGCGCAACAGAGTTTCCGCCTCCTCGAGACTGCGCCGCGCCTTCTGCAGCTCTTCTTCCACCTCGATGCGCTCGCCGAGCTTGCGCGCAAGCTCGTCCTTCAAACCGTCAACCGGCTGTTGGCTGTCCCGCAGATTTTCCTCGAGCTTGGCCCGGCGGTCCCCCATTCGCTGCAGCTGCTCCCGCAGGCGCTGCACGCCCTGGTTAAGGGCCTGCAACTGGGTTTTCACCGCTTGAAAGCGCATGGCGAGCTCGTGGGCGCGATCCTTGTCGTGCCGCGCCTTTTGCCGCGCCTGGTCAAGCTGCGTGCGCAGCTGATCGCGTTTGCCAAGCAGCCGCTCCCGCTCCTCGGTGTCCCGCTCCATGGCTTCGATGGCCTCCTCCAGCTGGGCGCGAGCTTCGGCGAGATTTTCCGCTTCCAGCTGAATCTGCTCGCGCGCCTCGCCGATTTCCGCCGCGGCGCGGCGGCGGGCCTCCAGCACTTGTTCCACTTTGGCGACGGTGGCACTCAGGCGACTGCGCACTTCACCCTGCCGGCGCACTAAGGCGTCGGCTTGCGACCGAGATTCCTCCCGCACCTGCTCCGCCTGCGCCAGCCGGCTTTTGCAATCCTGCAGCTCTGCGGCAAGCGCTGCGCTGCGGGTCTCCAAGTCGGCGAGTTCGCGGCCGAGGTCTTCCAGGTGTTGCCGGCGTTCGAGCACGCCGCTGCTGGCGTCGCCCGCCCGGGCGACCCGCACCCAGCTGGGACCGACCCAGACTCCGCCGCGCGTTACGATCGATTCGTGGGCTTGCAAGTCCGGGCGCCGCTGCAGAGCCGCCGCCAGATTATCGGCGCAGTAGATACCGGCGAGGAGGCCGGTCAAATCCATGGGGCCGCTCACTCGCTGCAAGAGAAGGTCATCGCCGCTCGCCGTGAGATCGCGCCGCGCACCGTCCATGAGCGTTACGGCGCCGCGGGTAAAACCCTCCAGCGTCAGGGCGAGCGGATCGAAATCGCCCGCGGGACAGACCGCTTGAAGGTCCTGTCCGAGAACCGTTTCCACCGCGGTCTCCCAACCCGCTTGCACGGTGAGGCGCTCGGCGAGCCGCGGTGCTTCGCCCAGGCCTTGGCTCGCCAACCATTCCAACGTTTGGCCACCCGTGCCCTCCAAGGCGGCCTGCTGAAGCGCTTCGAGAGAGGCCTGCCGTCCGAGAGCCAATTGGTAATCGCCGCGCACCCGATCCAGGTCGGCTGCCACCTGTCGCTCGCGCTCACGCAGCTCCTGTACCTGCTCGGCCGCAAGCTGCGCGCTTTCCCGTTTCTGCTCCAGTTCCAGGTCGAGTTCGGCGATTTCCTGCTCTAACTCCTGGCTGCGCTCTTCCGCATCGCCCACCACCAGGCTTTGTTTTTCATCCTCCAACTTGCGGGTGCGCTCTAACAGACGTTGCTGCACCTGATCCAGGTATTGAATTCGCGACTGCTGCACCTCCGCCTGCTGGCGCGGCTGCGCGGCGCGCTGGTTGAAGGTGTCCCATTCCTGCTGCCAAGTCTGCATAGCATCTTCTGCCTCCTGCAGCGTCTCCGCGGAAACCGCTTCGGCCTCCGACAGCAGGGCGAGCTCAGGTTCGATTTCCAGCAGCTCGGCGTGCCAGCCTTCGGCTTTGTGTAGGTCTTGGGCTAAGTGCTCTTCCGCCTCCGCGTTATCCCGCAACGTCTGCTCTAGGTCCACCTTCAGCTGACGCTCGCGCTCGCTGATGTGCGCAATGGTCTGCTCGATGCGGGCGATGTCCGCCCCCACGGAATAGAAGCGGCCCTGGACTTCGTTGAATTGATCACTGAGGTCGATATGGCGGGTGCGCTGAATTTCGAANNGAGTCCTGATGAACCTGCTGGGTCACCACCGCCTCGACGCGCAGTTCCAATTCGCGAATCGCCAACTGCTTTTGATCGGCGTCGCCGCGCAGCGCCCGGTAGCGCAGGGCCTGCAGGCGCGCTTTCAGTTCCCTTTCGGTCTGTTTGTATTCGCGGTATTTTTCCGCCGCTTGCGCTTGGCGCTCCAGACGAACGATCTGGCGCTCCAGCTCCTCGCGAATATCCGTCAGACGCTCCAGGTTCTCCTTGGTGCGCTGCATACGGTTTTCCGTATCGCGGCGACGCTCTTTATATTTGGAGATCCCGGCGGCCTCCTCCACGTACACGCGCAGATCTTCTGGTCTCGCTTCAATCAGGCGGGAAATCATGCCCTGTTCGATGATGGCGTAGCTGCGCGGTCCCAGGCCGGTACCAAGAAAAATATCGGTGATATCGCGTCGGCGACATTTGTTGCCGTTGAGATAATAAATATTCTGCCCGTCGCGGGTCACTTTGCGTTTGACTGAAATTTCGCTGTAGCGCGCGTATTCGCCGGCGATTTTCCCTTCGCTGTTGTCGAATAT
>DJFO01000414.1:7688-8491 GCA_002432555.1 Marinagarivorans sp. UBA5870 | reverse complement strand
GTGCTGAACGCGCTTATGTATCGCATCCGCCCCTACGAAATTGAGCCCGGCGCCACCGACGCGGCGCTCGATCGCGCCAAAGCCCGCATTGCCCGCGCTTTCGAAACCCGCCGCGGATTTCTTCGGGCGCTGTGGCAGACCCGGCGGGAGCTCGCGGCAATTCGTGTCGACCGCACCCGTGTAAAACCGCGGGTGGCGATCATCGGCGAGTTCTGGGCCATGACCACCGAGGGCGATGGCAACTACAAGATGCAGCGGTTTCTCGAGCAGGAGGGCGCTGAGGTCGATATCCAGCTGGTGACCAACTGGATTCTCTACCTCTTGTGGGGGGCAAAATTTGATACCCGCGAGCGCGCTCGCCTGAAAGGCGCCGACAAACGTGTTGGGGCGGACGGGCAGGGCAGTAAATTCGCGCTGGAAAATGTCAATGTGGCGAAAAAAATGTGGGGACTGCGCGTGGCAGACACGTTTGTGCGCGGCCTATTTTACAGCTACGCCAAGATTCTCGGTCTGCGGCGTTACCACCTGCCGGATATGGACCATATCGCCGAGATCAGTCACAGCTTCTATGACAATAACTTGCGCGGTGGTGAGGGCCACATGGAAGTCGGCAAGCTGATCCACAATGTGGTCGACCAGAAAGTCAATATGACGCTCAGCATCAAACCCTTCGGCTGCATGCCCTCAAGCGCTGTATCGGACGGTGTGCAATCCCTGATCACCGAGCTTTATCCCAGCGCCATTTTTCTGCCGATCGAAACCAACGGCGATGGCGCCGTCAACGTTTACAGCCGCGTGCAGAT
>DJFO01000414.1:7442-7641 GCA_002432555.1 Marinagarivorans sp. UBA5870 | reverse complement strand
GGTCGCCCGCTGGCCGCGCCTGACATCCGGCAGTTATTGCAGTCCACACGCCGGCCCCTGCGCCGCGGTGGACTTATTGCACGATGTGGCGGTGCGGGATCAGGGTATGGCTGTGCGGTTTAAAAACCAGCTGCTGCGCTTCTGGCGTGCCGGGCGGGATCACAAACAGCACACCCTCGCCGCCGTCGGCCGCGCCGCC
>DJFO01000414.1:0-7355 GCA_002432555.1 Marinagarivorans sp. UBA5870 | reverse complement strand
CTTCATCCCCGCGCAGGCGGGGATCCAGGAAAAGTGGAGCGCGACTTTCAGCAGAGCGCATACTCGGTTCGCATGCGGTAGGCTCTCTGCTCCGTCATTTCCGCGCAGGCCGACATCCAGGTTTCCTGCGCATGCCTGAATGGAAATCGCTACCCCGGCCGCTTAAATCTGGTCCCGCAGCAAATAGGCGAAGGCGTCGAAGAGGCGGTAGTACCTTGGGCGCTTGCGCCATTCGTCCAGTTTAATTTCCTTGCAGCGGCGCAAATCGTCATGGAAGGCGGCAATTAATTTCTGCGCGGTTTCGGTGTCGAGGAGGCCGACGCCGACTTCCTCGTTCAGGGCGAGGGATCGCGCATCAAAATTGGTGGAGCCCACGTGCGTCCATTGACCGTCGACTACCACGATTTTTTGGTGTAACAAACTCGGTTCAAATTCGTAGATGCGCACCCCCGATTCCAGCAGCGGGCGGTAGAGCGAACAACCGGCCCAGCGCACAAAGGGATTGTCCGTATGTTTACCCGGCACCATCAGATGCACCTTGACGCCGCGCTGCACCATTTTCCCCAGCAACTCAACGACATTTTTTTCCGGCGCGAAGTAGGGGTTCTGGATGTAAATCTCCTTGCGGGCGCAGGCGATGGCGAGGGTGTAGAGCAGCCCCACGGCCGACAGCGCGTCGCCGGTCGCGCTGCTCACCACGTGAGCCTTCACCGAACCCTGCACTTCGATTTCCGGAAAACAACTCGCTTCTGTTGGAATACAGCTGGTTTCTTCAACCCAGTTTTCCATGAAAACCGATTGCAGCGAGTAGACCGCGGGTCCCTCGATTCGCACCCCGGTATCGCGCCAGTGTTTTTCGTCTTCACCGTTGCCGAGCCACTGATCGGCAAAACCATGGCCGTAGGTAAAGCCAACTATGCCGTCCACCACCATTAATTTGCGGTGGGTGCGGTGGTTGAAGCGGCGTAAGTTCCACCAGCGCGGCCGGCAATATTCATGCAGCTCCACGCCCGCCTCGCACAGTTTTTTAAGCTGTTCCCTGCTCGCGGACATGGACCCGATGGAGTCGAGCAGCAAGCGCACTTTCACGCCCTCGCGGGCTTTCTGGCAGAACAGCTCAACGAACAGCACCTCGAGTTTTCCGGTGTCCCAGACGAAGGACTCGCAATGCACGGTCTCGCGCGCGGCGCGAATCGCGCGCATCAATTCCGGAAATAAATCACCGTTCTGGAACACCTCGACGCGGTTGCCGGAGTGCACGACGCTCTTGGTGATGCCGGCGATCGTATATAAACAGTCGCCAATTTCCGGCAGCGTGTCCGGGTTGAAGCGATGTTTCCCTGTGCGCCGCCGCTGCGCGATCACAAAAGCTATAGAAGTCGCTATGACACTGGCAAGGACAGTGAGAATCGTCGCTATCACAGGAAGGTCCAGTCCGCTGGGTTGTGGTTATCCGGCGGCGCAAGAACAATGCCAAGCATTTTTTGGATGGAAAGCGGCTTAAAATATCGACACCGCAGTTCATTTATGGAAGTTTTTATGTTCAAAGCCATTCACCACGTTGCGATCATTTGTTCGGATTACACCAGCTCGAAAAAATTTTACACCGATATACTCGGTCTCGAGGTGATTGCGGAAAACTACCGTCTCTCTCGGAATTCCTACAAGCTGGATCTGCGCCTGCCGGGCGGCGGTCGAATCGAATTGTTTTCTTTTCCCGCAGCGCCGCCCCGCCCCAGTTATCCCGAAGCCTGCGGCCTGCGGCACCTCGCTTTTGCGGTGGAGTCAGTGGCAGCGACCGCTGCTTATCTGCAGTCGCGCGGTGTGGCGGTGGAGCCCTTGCGAGTCGATGAATATACGGGCCGCCCTTTCACTTTTTTTGCCGATCCCGACCAGCTGCCGATCGAGATCTATGAAGACTAAGATTTAAAGCGCCCGGTTTTCCGGTTGTTCTCCGGGGTTGAGTGCGCGCACCAGATCGCGCAGCGCCGTATAAGCTTCCTGCCAGTTCACCCGCGGCGGCACACCCTTGTCTCCGAGCGGAGGCAAGTTGGCGACCGATGTCAGGGCACCGAGGCAACGATCGATGGTGTTGTCGACGTCCGCGCCGAGGGGCACCGCCTGATTCAATGCCCGCAGCCCCCCCAGCTGCGCGGCGAGGCGCACGGCTAATTGCTGGCTTTGCCACAAGTTATTGGGACCGGGCGACTGATCCTGCAAATTCGCCAAAGTCACGAGCTGTTCCGTCACCAGAGCGAGCGCGGCTTTTTGCCAGAGCTCCAGCTGCCGCTCAAGAGGCAAAATTTCAAAGTGGTACCGCGCCCGTTCAGGCTGGGGATCGGCCCAGAGCGCCTGCAGGCGCGCCAAGTCATCCGCGAGGATTGTCGCCTGCAGACGCAGCAGCTCCCGCCGGCGGTTGCGCGGCAGTTCGGCGACCTCGCCATAACCGTCCGCACGATGCTGATCGTCCAATGCCGTGATCGGCTGGAACACCAGCGGGCCGCGATTATTGTCTTCGCCAAACAGCAGGAACTCCATCGCGTAAAGGCCGAGGGTCGCGTCGCCGCTGTCGGTCATTCCGTGTTGCTCCCGCAGAACCTCCGCGGTCAGCGGCACCCCGACATCAAACACTATGCCCGAGTAGGGGTGCTCGCCGAAGCCGTCCAAATAACCGGGCTGTATCGGCCAGGCACTGAGCGCGAACTGCAATTCCTGCAGCTGGAAAAAATGTTGCGGAGCTACAGCGCCGAGGCGCGAAAACACGTGCAGCTGCTCCACTTGCGCCGCGGCCGCGCGCCATTGGCGCTGGGCCGCGGTCAGTTTTTCCAAATCCGGCGATCCGAGAAGATTCTCCACCGCCGTGCGCAGGTCAGCCGCCGCCGGCAGGCTCTGGGCAGTAAGATCCCGCGCCAGGTTCCAAACCACACTCTCGGTGCGGACGGCGACGGACGCGGCAGGCGTGGCGGGCACCGCCGCTGGTGGCGGCTCGGTCGGCTTGTCAGTGGGCTCTTGTTTGGCGCAGCCGGCCGGACCGAAGGCCAAAACAACCGCCAGTATCAGGACCGGGCGCAGGAGACCTTGCATCATGGTTTTATCTCAGGCTTATGATGGGTATGGCGTTTTCCAGCGCAAAAGTTCGCAGGCGCTCGTCCGGGTCCACGGCTACTGGGTGGCTGACGGCGCGCAGCAGGGGAATGTCGTTGGCTGAGTCCGAATAAAAATAGCTCCCTTCCAAACGTTCGCCGGTCGATCGCAGCCATTCGTTGAGACGCGTTACCTTACCCTCCTGAAAACAGGGCGTCCCAGTAGCTCGGCCGGTGTAACAGCCTTCGACGAGCTCGGGTTCCGAGGCCAAGAGGTGCGGAATTTCGAGTAACTCCGCTATAGGTGCAGTGATAAACCGGTTGGTTGCCGTGATGATCAGCAGCGTGTCCCCCCTGCGCCGGTGGGTATCGATGAGATCGCGCGCCTTAGGCAAGAGTATCGGCGTGATCTTCTGCCGCATGAAATCCCGGTGCAGCTCCAGCAACTGCGCCGGCGAAGCGCCGCGCAGGGGGGCGAGGGCAAAGGCGAGGTACGCGTGGATATCGAGATCGCCCCGTTGGTAGGCCTGGTAAAAAAGCGCGTTTTGCTCACGGTAGTGCTGCGCGTCCACCCGGCCCTGTTCAACCAGAAACTCTCCCCATAAATAGTCGCTGTCGCCGGCAATTAAAGTGTTGTCGAGATCAAAAATCGCTAAACTCAAACAAGGGCTCCTGCAAAAATGGGAATGGGTTCATATTTGTCAGGCTTGGTTGGGCCTGTAAAGCGCTAAATGGCGCGGGGCGGGGTCAAATTGCTGACTCAGACCAACTGTGAAACAATAGCCCGACTATTATAAAACAAGCGCGAGGCCGCCGTGATCGACGCCGATGGTTTTCGGCCCAATGTGGGCATCATTCTGACGAACTCCCGGGGTGAATTGCTGTGGGCGCGGCGTGTTGGTGGTCAGGATGCATGGCAGTTTCCGCAGGGCGGCATCAAGCATCATGAAAGTGCCGAACAGGCTTTATATCGCGAATTGGAGGAAGAGGTCGGTTTGTATCCGAAAGACGTCACCATTCTCGGCGTGACCCGCGGCTGGTTGCGTTACCGCTTGCCCACGCGCTACGTGCGCCAGCAGCAGCCGGTTTGCATTGGTCAAAAGCAGAAGTGGTTCCTGCTGCGTTTCCTCGGCTCCGATGAACGGATCAACGTCGCTCTCAACGCTACACCCGAGTTTGATCACTGGCGCTGGGTCAGCTACTGGTATCCGGTCAACAACGTAGTCGCGTTCAAACGCGACGTCTACCGCCGCGCCCTTCGCGAGCTTTCCCCTCTACACGCCCAATACCAGGAAGCTATAGGTGGTGCGGAGACTAAAGCATGCTGAATTCCCTGCGCAGCATTGTGCAAGAGGTGAATTCGGCGCGGGATCTCCATTCCGTACTGAAGATCATAGTCGCCCGCGTCAAGGCCGCCATGGATACGGAGGTCTGTTCCGTTTATCTCCGCGATCCGCAGGGTTATTACACTCTCATGGCGCCCGATGGCCTGAACGAAGAGGCGATCGGCCAAGTGCGGCTCGGCTTCAACGAGGGCCTCGTCGGCATGGTCGCGGCGCGCGAAGAGCCGATCAACCTCGATCAGGCGGATTCCCACCCGAAGTTCCAATATTTTCCTGAAACCGGAGAGGAGCGTTATAGCGCCTTCCTCGGTGTGCCCATTATCCATCACCGGATCGTGCTCGGAGTCCTGGTCGTGCAGCAGGCGGAGCGGCGGCGGTTCGATGAGGGTGAAGAAGCATTTTTGGTCACCATGTCCGCGCAACTCGCCGGCGTTATCGCGCATGCGGAAGCCACGGGTGCGCTCAATGTTGCCGGCCCGAACAACCACGGACGCGAGGCAAAGTTCGCCGGAGTCGCCGGCGCACCCGGGGTCGCGATCGGCCGGGCAATTGTCATTTCACCGCTCGCCGATCTCACCGCGGTGCCTTATCAAACCTGCGAAAACATAGAGGAGGAGCTCGCCTTCTTCCAGAGCTGTCTGGCCGCGGTACGGGAGGATGTGAAGCGCTTAGGTGAAGAGCTTAAGTTGCGGCTCAACAAAGAAGAACAAGTGCTCTTCGATGCCTATCTCGGCATGCTGGACGACGCCTCCCTGGGTGGCGAAGTGACCGAACGCATCATGGAAGGCTTTTCCGCCCAGTACGCCTGGAGTGACGTGATTCTCGAGCACGTGAAAAACTTTTCCAGCATGCACGACCCCTACCTGCGCGAGCGCGCGTCCGACGTGCAGGACCTCGGCAGCCGGGTGCTCGCTTATCTCCAGGAGTCGGCCAAAAAAGAGCGCATCTACCCGGAGAACACCATCCTTATCGGCGAGGAATTGACCGCATCCGTGCTGGGTGAAGTGCCGCAGGGGAAATTGGCGGGTCTGGTGTCGCTGCGCGGCTCCGGCAACTCCCACGTCGCCATTCTCGCGCGCTCCATGGGCATACCCACGGTCATGGGCGCAGTGGATCTGCCCTATACCAAACTCGATGGCCGGGAAATTATCGTCGACGGTTATCACGGCTCGGTCTACAGCGATCCCTCGGCGGGCCTGAAAGCCCATTACCAGGACATAGTCGAGGAAGACCTGCAACTGGTGGCGGGGCTCGAACAGTTGAAGGATCTTCCCTGTGAAACCATGGATCAGCACCGGGTGGCGCTGTGGGTGAACACGGGTCTGATGGCCGACGCCGTGTTGTCCCTCGAGCGCGGCGCGGAAGGGGTGGGACTCTACCGCACGGAAGTCCCTTTTATGCTGCGCGACCGCTTCCCATCGGAGGAGGAGCAACGCCTCGTGTATCGCGAGCAGCTCCAGGCATTTGCACCACACCCGGTCACCATGCGAACCCTCGACATCGGCGGCGACAAATCCCTGCCCTATTTTCCCATTTCCGAGGACAATCCCTTTCTTGGCTGGCGCGGTATCCGCATCACCCTGGATCATCCGGAAATCTTCCTCGCTCAGGTGCGCGCCATGCTGAAGGCGAGCGAGGATCTCAATAATCTGCGCATATTGCTGCCCATGATCTCGTCGATACCCGAGCTCGAAGTGGCGCAGATGCTGATTTACCGCGCCTTCGACGAACTTTTGGACGAGGGCTACAACATCCAAATGCCGCCCATAGGGGTGATGGTCGAGGTGCCGTCAGCGGTGTATCAGGCGCGGGAGCTGGCCGCCCGGGCAGATTTTCTCTCGGTCGGCAGCAACGACCTCACGCAGTATCTCCTGGCGGTCGACCGCAACAATGCGCGGGTTGCGGATCTATACCACTCGCTCCACCCGGCGGTGCTGCGGGCGTTGAACACCGTGGTGCGAGAGAGCCACAGCCAGGGCGTGCCCGTGGGAATCTGTGGCGAACTCGCGGGCGATCCCTCCGCCGCCATGCTGTTGGTGGCCATGGGTTTCGATGTTCTCTCTATGAATGCCACCAACCTGCTCAAGGTCAAGTCGGTGATTCGACGCATTACCCTCGAGCGCGCGGAGCGTCTATTGGCGGAGGTGATGAGTCTGCCGGATACGGAGTCCGTCAACCGCTGCATTGAAAAGACCTTTGATGAATGTGGGCTCACGCGGCTGCTGAAACCTAAACTGCCAGACTAGATTCGCTGCGGTTTCTGCTATGATTCGCCCTCGTTTTCTCCCAGGGGCACACCATCTCACATGCTGACTTATCCAGAAATAGACCCCGTCGCCGTTTCCATAGGTGCCTTCACCCTAGCCGGCAAAACCTTCGGTCCGTTCGCGATCCACTGGTACGGCCTGATGTACCTGCTCGCGTTCGCCACCNNCACTGGTACGGCCTGATGTATCTGGTCGGTTTCACCTTGGGCTGGGCACTTGCCTATTACCGCACCAGCCGGCGCCAGATGGTGGTGGCGCCGCGCGAGACGGAAGACGTGGTGTTTTATTCGGCCATGGGATTGGTCCTGGGAGCGCGCGTCGGCTACATACTGTTTTATAACTTTCAGGCGTGGATGGGCGACCCGCTCTTGATCTTTCGCGTCTGGGAGGGCGGCATGTCGTTCCANNTTGATCGGTTATGCGCTTGCCATGCTGCTTTACGCCCGCAAAACCGGCAAAAACTTTTTCGACCTGGTGGACTTTGTCGCGCCTTTCGCGGCCCTTGGCCTGTTCTTCGGCCGCCTGGGCAATTTTATCGGCGGCGAACTTTACGGTCGCGCCACCGACGTCGCCTGGGCCATGGTCTTTCCCAAAGATCCGACCGGCTTGCCCCGTCACCCCTCGCAGCTCTACGAAGCCTTCTTGGAAGGTATAGTCCTCGC
>DJFO01000030.1 GCA_002432555.1 Marinagarivorans sp. UBA5870 | reverse complement strand
TTACCCATGTGCCCGGTCTATACCCATGTTCTCTGGATCCCCGCCTGCGCGGGGACGACGAGAGCTGGAGAGTGGCGCCGCGGAACCCAGTAGGTGCCCAGTGCAAAGCTCCGGCATTTCCGCGCAGGCGGGAACCCAGGCGGGAATCCAGGCGGGCCAGAGTAAGCGGCCGTTAATAAATTCTACTCCACCAATGCTAGGTGGCGCCTTTCTTCCGCTGAGCAGGCTCACTCAGCAGTTTTACACTTTCTCGTCAAACAACCCCGGTTCCAGCTCCGCCGACTTTTCCGCCGCAGCCGTCTGCTGCGGCAGTGCCGCCGGTTCGTCGATCGGCTCGACAATCATGGCCAGCCTTTCGGTTTCGAAATCCATATGGGCCGGCTCGATCGGCGGCAGGCTTTTGCTCACCTTCGAGGAGAGCTGACCGAAACGCTCGACCTTACCGTACAAACCCTGCTGGCCAGCCAGTGCCTTTACCGTGCTGTTGTAATGGTTGCTGACGGTGGTGAGCGTACCGCCGAGCTTGGCAAGACGCTCGGCGACCACACAAACTTGATTGAAGATCTCACCCGCTTTTTCGCTGATTTCCCGCGCCTCGGCGTTACTGCGCTCGATCATCCAGAGGTTGGAGACGGTGCGCAATATGGGTATCAGCGTGGTGTGCGAGACCAGCACTACGCCTTTTTTATAGCCGTATTCGAAAAGGTCTTTGTTGTGTTTCAGCGCTTCGATATAGGCGGGTTCTATGGGCATGAACATCAGGACGAAACTCGGGCTGCGCACGCCGACGAGGTTGGTGTAGTCCTTCGCCGCCAATTCGTCGATGTGCTTGCGCACCGCCTTGATATGCTCCCCCATGGCCGCCTGAAACGCTTCGGGGGTATCTGAGGAGATCGCGCGGTCATAGGCGACGAGCGAAACCTTGCTGTCGATGATGATGTGTTTTTTGTCGGGTAGCTTGATCAGGTAATCCGTCTGTTTCTGTTTGCCCTCCGCGTCGNNGCACCTCGTAGTGGGCGTCCTCGATCAGGCCGCTCATTTCGAGCGTGCGCTTGAGTTGCGCCTCACCCCAGGCGCCGCGCTGTTGCGATTCCCCCTTCAGGGCCGTCGTGAGGTTGGTGGCGTCGCTGCTCATTTTCAGGCCGACCTCCAGGACGCGTTTGATTTCCGCGTTCAGGTCCGAATGGCCGCGAATCGAAGCATCGTGCACTTCGTTAATTCGCTTCTGGAATCCCTCGATCTGCTCGCGAAAAGGCTTGAGTAGAGAATCGAGACTCGTGCTGCTGGCGGCGGTAAAAGATTTGCCTTTTTCCTCGAATATTTTATTCGCGAGATTTTCGAACTCGCCGGTCATGGCTTTGCGGGTGTCCGCCAGTTGCGCCATCTGCTCGCGGAAGTGCTCCTCGCGTTTCTCCAGGGTAGTCTGCAGCTTGGTGTACTCGCCGTTCAGGCGAGTCGTCTCTTGCCGTTCCGCCTGCAACAGCCTGTCGGATTGCCGCAGGCGCTCGCGCAAATCCTCCTGCTGTTGTTGCAGCCCTCGCGCTTCCGCCAGAGTCGACTCGGCTTTTGTTTCTGCCGCGTGGTGCGCGTCTATCTGCTGACGCAATTGGTGGTGCGCGTTTTTGACTTCCGTCTGAGTCGCCACAAGCTGCTGCTCCAAGGCCTGGTTTTTCTCCAGTGCTGCCTGCAGCTGTTGTTGCCGTCGACTGTCCTGCAATTCCAGTTCACGGTGGGCTTTTTCCAAATCCCTGTATAACAACTGGAGGTCGTGCAGGCCCCGACCGTTGTTGTCCGCGGTGCGGGTCGACATCTCCAGCGCCAGCTTGAGTTCCGCGTTTTTGCGGCTGTACCACAGCGCCGCGGCGAGAAAAGCCAGGCTGGCGGCGGTCACTGCCGTGGCGAGAAGGAAAAAGCCGCTTTGGGCGGTCCAGTCGGATAATGGCATAACACACTCGAGGTCGCGGGCGCGGATCAAGCCGCCCTGTTAAAACGGAGTTTACCGTCGGGCTCGCACGCCCCCTAACGGAAACCGGGCAGTTGTACCGCGCGGATCATGCAAATTCAACCGGTGGAAGCATCACTGGTGCGTGGGGCGGAACCGCAGCGCCGGTTCCGCCGTTTTTGAGTGCGAACCCTGAGTCGAGATCGCCGATGCTATCTTGCGGTTCGGAGGAACGGATCACAGCGAGGTTTTGGTGGCTCGCCAGCGAGTCGGACCGCCTTAGGGCGTGCGTCCGGCCGGGGACGGTGCGCAAGCTGTCGACGGGAAGCCGGTCGAAATGAAGGGAGCACGTATCGAGAGCGGCT
The DNA here is from genome assembly GCA_002432555.1 of Marinagarivorans sp. UBA5870. The sequence continues at coordinate 1,652 of DJFO01000030.1, read as the reverse complement.
ATCCAGACCGGCTATCGAGAGCGGCTATCCAGAGCACCTATACTGTGTCGATCGGACAGCCGCAGATTATAGAGGATTCTTTATGAGTGAACGGGCGCACCTTCTGGTTTTGGCCGCCGTTTCCCTGGCGGGTGTCCTGCTCACCATTTTTGTACCGGCGTTTCCCCAGGATTTGGCCTATCACGACTTCGCCGATCAACGACGTTTCGGCGGCATTCCCAATACCTTCGATGTCCTTTCGAACGTGCCGTTCGTGCTGGTCGGCCTAGGCGGACTCAATCAACTCCGGCGCGGTTGCCCCGCCGGTTGTTTGCCCGCGCTCTTGTGGCACTACCGGATCTTTTTTCTGGGCGTGCTGCTGACCGGTTTCGGTTCCGCTTACTACCATTGGCGTCCCGCCAATGCGACCTTGGTGTGGGATCGACTGCCCATGACCATAGGCTTCATGGCCTTTTTCTGCCTCTTGGTGGGCGAGGCCATTTCCCTGCGCGCCGGCCGGCGACTGCTTTTTCCTCTGCTGCTGCTCGGGGTGGCCTCGGTGCTGTATTGGCATATCACCGAGCAACAGGGGAGGGGAGATCTGCGCTGGTACGTGCTGGTGCAATTTCTGCCAATCCTGTTGACGCCTTATATTCTCGGCTGTTTTCGGTCTTCTTTATCGGAAAAATTCTGGTTTTGGGCGCTCGCGGGATTTTATCTGCTGGCGAAGCTGCTTGAATTGACCGACAGCTTCTGGTTCGATTGGACTGGTTTCGTGAGCGGCCACACGCTCAAGCACCTGCTGGCCGCTGCGGCCGCCGCCTGGCTGCTGCGCGCGGTGGTTCGCGCCGCGCGAAACGGGATCAGCTCCGGTAGTCGGCGTTGATCTTCACGTAGTCGTAGCTGAGGTCGCAGGTCCAGACGGTCGCGCTCTCGTCGCCGCGATTCAAGTCGACCCGCACGGTGATCTCGCTTTGCTTCATNNCGGGCATTAATGCGAAACAACAAACAATAAACTTCGACAATAAGGAATGTCATGGAACCTGTACTCCTGAAATATATTCTGGCCACCCTAGGCTTGGGTGCGCTCTTTTTTAGCGTACGTCTTTATTATCGCCGAGCCACGATCGCGCAGCGCGCCCGGCGGATCGATCGTTTTGTTTTTCCGCAAACGCTTAAGCAGCGCCTGCGGGAAAAGTATCCCCACCTCGATAGTAGGCAGGCCGATCAGGTGCTTGAGGGGCTGCGGGAGTATTTCCATATCAATAATATCGCCGGCAGGAAAATGGTCGCCATGCCGTCCCAGGCGGTAGACGTGGTCTGGCACGAATTCATCTTGTTTACCGCGCTCTACCAGAAGTTCTGCAAATACGCCCTCGGTCGTTTTTTGCACCACGTTCCGGCAGAGGCGATGCGGCGGCCGACTCAGGCTCAAGGGGGAATCAAACTCGCTTGGAAAATTGCCTGCGAAAGGGCGAGCATCAACCCGCAGACACCCTCCAGGCTGCCGCAGATTTTTGCACTGGATGCCCGCCTGGCCATACCGGGCGGATTTATTTATACGCTCAACTGCACGCAAAGAAACGGCTCGACAACAGGTGTTACCTACTGTGCCACCCATATCGGCTGCAGCGCCTCCTGCGGCTCGTCGGACTCGTCAAGTGGCTGTGGCT
>DJFO01000016.1:1787-4879 GCA_002432555.1 Marinagarivorans sp. UBA5870 | reverse complement strand
CATCTGTTTGAGCACGCTGATGCCACTCATGCCGGGCATCATCACGTCGAGCAATACTAGGTCCGGGCGCTCCTGGCGGACGCGTAACAACGCTTCCGAGCCTGACTTGGCCGTCAGCACTGTTACACCGGAACGCGCAAAACGGTGCACCAGCAGTTCGCGAATCAGGTCGTCATCGTCGGCAAGGAGAATTTTATGTTTTTCCACCGTCAGGGTGGCGGCAATCCGGCTGAGGAGGTCGCCGGTGGCGAAGGGTTTGGTGATGTAATCGGTCGCGCCGCAGCTGATACCCCGGATTACACTCTCGTCTGCGTCCTGGCGGGTGAGCATCACCACCGGAATATCCGCGGTGGCGGGTGTCGCTTTGAGTTGTTGCAGCACCGTAAAACCGTCCATTCCCGGCATATTCACATCGAGCAAAATCAAATCGGGCCGCGCGGCGCCCGGCGCGCTGAAAATGCGGACCATGTCGAGCACCGCTGGGCCGTTACCGGCCTGCAGGATGGTGCAGTCGGCGTTGCTGAACTCGTTCACCACCAGCTCCCGCACCAGATCATCGTCATCGGCCACAAGAATCGTATGGCGCCCCGGCATCTGCAGGGGGGGAGGATCGGCCGCAGCTGTCTCGGCCGCAATGGTCTCGGCCGCAATGGTCTCGGCCGCAATTGCCTCGGCGACAATTGTCTCGGCCGGAGCGGCCTCGGGGTTTTGCAGTTGCTCGAGCAGAGCCTCCAGGGCCGCAAAGCCCTCCTGCTCCACCAGCGCCGAGGGTTTTTGTTTCGCCCGGTGCAAATGGAGTTCGGCGGCAGCAGCCGCTTCGCTGAGATTGGGCACCGCGAAGGTGCGCGCCGATCCCGCGATGCGGTGTACGCGCTGGAGAATTTCCTCCACGTCGGCCGGCGTCGCTGAGCGATTTTTTACCTGATGCAAAAACGTCTGAAACGCCGGCAACCACTCCTCCAGGCGCTCCAGGAACTTCTGCTTGATGGCAATAAATTTTGCGTCATTCTGCATGACATGAACCGGATTTTTCTGTCCGCTGCGCGCCGCTTCAGGCGCGGCGGCCCCCGTATTCTTTGGGCCGGGTTAAAAGCGCCCGGTCTCTTATTATTCAGAGTAGTTGCACTTTGGGCTGCCCGCGGTGCTTTTTAGCCTTAAGGCGGCAAAAAAAAGCGGCGTGGAGGAACAGCCAGCACCCTCTTTTTTTGGTTTCATAGGCGACCCTAGACTCGCCTAAAAGAATTCGACGTCGGAGGCGGGCGGCCGACCGGCCAGGGATTCCATATAGTCGCGTTCGCGCTGTTGCACCACATCGTTGGCGAGACTGCGCAAGCGGCGCATTTTCACCGCGCCCGTATCGGGAAAGTACAAAACCTTGCGCGGGTAATCGCCGCCGAGATCGCAGGCGGCGACGGCCACTTTTTCCTGAGCGAGATAAGCGCGCACAAATTCTATATTGCGGCGTCCCACATCCATCTGGCTCAAACCTGCGAGCACCCGACCGCCGCCGAACAACTTGACTTCGAGCCGCTCGCGCCGGCCGCCCTGCCGCAGTATGGCGTTAATCAAATATTCCATGGCCCAATTGCCGTAACAGAGTTCGGGAGTGACCAGACTATTGCGCGGCGTGGCGCGGTCGCGTTGCACCGGCAACATAAAATGATTCATGCCGCCGATGCCCAGATGCGGATCGCGAACACAGGCGGAAATACATGACCCGAGCACGGTCACGATCATTTCTCCGCGCAGGCTGACATAACACTCGCCCGGCAAAATCTTGGCCGCCGCGGTGTTCATATGCGGGTCCCAATAACGATTGATGTGTTCGAAGCCGGGCAGCGCACGCGGCAGGGAGACATTGGCATTGGCCATCTCAATCACCCCTTAAGCCGATAAATTGTTCGGCCGAGGCCGATAAAGCGGTCACAAATTCTGTGCAGGTTTTCTGAATGCCCAATAAAAAGGTGGCCACCGGGCCGCAGCAGATCGGCGTAGCGGTCAAACAGTTTGATCTGAGTTGCGGTGTCAAAATAAATCACCACGTTGCGACAAAAAATGGCGTCGAAGGGTCCTTTCATCGGCCAAGGGTGCAGAAGATTGAGTTGCTTAAAGGTCACCAGCGCGCGGACATCCTCACGCAGGGTAAAACCACCGCCGGCCGGGTCGTCCAGGGCGAACTGGCGATATTCCGGCGGAATCAACGCCGCGCGATCGCCGCCGTATTTGCCCTTGGCGCCTTTGGCGATCACATTGGAGTCCAAGTCGGTCGCTAAGATTTTGGCATCCCAAGAGGCGAAACCGGCCAGCTGGCGCACCACCATGGCAATCGAATAAGCCTCCTCGCCGGTGGAGCAGCCCGCCGACCAAATGCGCAGCCGCCGCGCCGAGGCATTCTCGCGCAGCACCTCCGGCAGCAGCTGGGTTCGCAAATAATCGAAGTGGTGCCGCTCGCGGAAAAAGGCGGTTAGGTTGGTGGTAATGGCATTGGTGAATTCCTTCAGCTCGGCAGGATCGCCGCCGTTCAGCAGGTCACAATAATCGGCAAAATCCGGCAAGCCGAGGAGCCGCAGGCGGCGCGACAAGCGGCCGTAAACCATGTTCTGTTTATGCTCGCTCAGTTGAATTCCGGTCAGCTGGTAGGCAATGCGCTGAATGCGGCGGAAATCCCGTGGGGACATAGGAAATTCGCGTTCGTTATCCATGTCCTTGCCGCCGCGCGCGCCTTCGCTGAAACCGGTCATCCGGTCGCCTTCGAAGAAATATCGGTCAAAATAGCTCCCATTCTTCATCAGCGCCGAACGAGGTGGAGATTTTGCCGATGATTTTCGGCAGTTTATCCGCGATGCGATCCGCCCACTCGACCACCGTGCCTAAACGTCCGCCTTCAAACTGCGCGAGATCTATACTCATAACCCCAACGTTGGCCGCCCTTAAAGAACCTTGTTGACGGTGGCGAGCAGCTGATCGGGGTTGAAGGGTTTTACGATCCAGCCGGTTGCCCCGGCCGCCTTGCCCTCGGATTTTTTATCGGCACCCGATTCCGTGGTCAACATCAGAATCGGCGTGAATCTAAAATCGGGCATGGCCCGCAA
>DJFO01000016.1:0-1703 GCA_002432555.1 Marinagarivorans sp. UBA5870 | reverse complement strand
GGAATCGTCGACTGCGAGAATTGTTGCCATACGATTGTTCCCGTGCTGTCAGAGGAAGATTGTCAAACCGTTTCGTTAAGTTGGCCGTGACGGGCTGTATTTGAAGTTGGTATCAGCCGAAATGGATATCAGCGTCCGCTGGTCGATATGTCCAAGGCTTCGATCATTCCAAGCGCAGCGGCGGCAGAGAGCAATTTCGCAGACGGATCACGCCAGGCAAAGGGGATGCCGCGTTCGCGCGCCGCAGTCACCAGCGCACAGAACAGCTGAAGTCCAGCCGTATCGATCCGCGTCACGTCCTGTCCATCGAGCACCAAACGCTCGCGAGGCGGGTCGTCCAGCAAGGCCTCGCAGNNCTGGAAATTCACCTGGGCTATGGTGCAATTTTCCGGCAGTCGCCACTCGTCTTCTGCGGACATATTTCCAACCCTCTTACGAAGTCCCTCTTGCTTGCATTTACCTTATTCAGCGTCGGGTCCGACGCCTTCCCATCACATCAACGACAAGTTTAGACCCGCTCGCGGAAAAATGCCTCGGTGCCAACCGATGCGCAAACTAAATAACAAAACGAAATGGTAAAGCGAGATTATTAGAAAAGCTCTATATCGGGAGCCGGGTCGCCGCCCTGCGCCTCGTCGATAAGGTCGCGCGCGAGCAGCGCCCGTTGGCCGTCGGCAATGTCTCGCAGGTTCAGCAACGTTTTCTGCAGCAGCTCCTGGGCATTTTCGCTGCTGACCAACTGGCGGTGCAGTTGGGTGAGCGCCCTTTCCACGCGACGGTGAATAAACTCTTCCTGATCTGCCTCCAAACCCATGCGGTGCATTTCCAAGCTCAGCTCCAGGGTGAGATCGGACATGATATTTTTCATCGCTGCCTGGTTGCGGGTGAAATTCTCGGTCATTTCTCCCAGCGCACTCTGCAGTTCGTGAATAGAGTCCGCCAGTTTCCCGTTCTGCTCCTGCAGCACTTCCTCGGCGAGCAGCACCCGCAGGCGCGCCGCGGTGGCGCCGAGGAGAAACGGCATAGTGTCCTTGATGCGACCGTAGCGGTTCGTGTCTTGGAGCGGCATGTTTTTGATCAACAGGGCGAGGTCGGGGTAATTGATTTGCGTGCGACAGCCGAAATCAATAAACCTTTGGTCAGTGTGCAGCATTTTCAACAATTCCATCTCGAGCGGCTGCACCAGCGCCCGGCTGGACGAAAAGTAGAGGTCCTCGGACCGGGTTACAAAAAGGGCCGAGGCGTTGAGGCCGAGTTCGCACAGGACATCCATGAGAATTTGTCCAAGCTGCTGGACCGAAGAAGCCGCGTGGGTGCGCTCGACGAAACGTACCGCCTTGCCGAGTTCAAAGTTGCTCGCCATGGCTTCCCGCGCGGTTTTTTCCGCGAAACTGGCATTTTCCCGCAAGACGGCTTTTTGTCGCCGGTGACCGCTGAGCTTGGCAATTTTGGTCGGCAGCAAATCTTTATTCAGTCCCTTGTCCAGATAATCATCCGCGCCCGCCTCCAACCCTTCGATCAATTGCGCAACCGAGGTATGGGAGGCGAGAAAAATAACCGGAATATCGCTGGTGAGGGCGTCGTGCTTAAGGTAGGCGCAGGTTTCGTATCCCCTGCGATCCGGCGTGCCGGCGTCGAGGACTATGACATCCGGATGCCACTCCCGCGCGAGGCGCAGCCCCATATAACCATCATCGGCCGTG
>DJFO01000082.1:308-9356 GCA_002432555.1 Marinagarivorans sp. UBA5870 | reverse complement strand
AACGTAACCAAACTCAAATTTGGTATCGACAAAAATCTGGTGCAATTGCGCGAGCGCGCGGCCGATCACCGCGAAACCTTCGCGCAAGAGTTTTTCGTAGAGGTCGATATCCGCCAGCGAGCGAAAATTGAATGCGGTGAAGTTCTTCACTATATCTTCGCGGGTGATATTGGCATCATCTTGTTCCGGTACACCGGGAATGCCACGCAAGATTCCCTTGGTCGACGGGGTGATGAGTAGCTCCGGCAGGACCTGGTCTTTTTTCAAACCATCCGGTAACTGAATACCGCAGAATTCGCGCTCGCCGTTGGCATAAGAACGCCACATGGAGCCGGTGATGTATTGGCGGCAAATCGCTTCGATTTTTACTGGCCGCGCTTTTTGTACAACCCAGACAAAGGGATGCGGAATGTCGAGGATATGACTCTCTGCCAGTCCCTGCTCGCGGAATAGTTTGAACCAGTGGTTGGATATGGCGTTCAGCGCGGCGCCTTTGCCGGGCACGCCCTGCATGCCGCCCTCACCGTGCCAAATACAGTCAAAAGCGGAGATCCGGTCGCTGATGACCATGATCGCCAAAGGCGCGTCTGGCCGGACCGCGTAGCCCTTTTCCCGAATCAGTCGGCGGCTGTCGGCTTCCGTCAGCCAATAAACCGAGCGGACCTTGCCACTGTGCACGGGCTGGTCGGTGCGAATCGGCAGGTCGTTGTTAACGGCGAGTACATGATCAGCAAAATTCATGGAATGTTCCGCAGGCGTGTGTGAGACCGAACGGCGAAGGGCCGTTCAAAAACAAGCGCGGGATGATACCAAAACTCGCCGCGCGTGCCACTGGATTTTCCTCGTCTCCGCGCAGGCTTCTCGGGCGCGCCTTGGTGCTGTCGGCGAAAAGTCTCTATAATGCTGCCCTTAAATTGTCATCGAAACTATTACCCGTCTCGGTATAGCGGTATCCCTTCATTCATGCAATCTTCCCTCTGGCGCAAAATCGCCGCTCTGGCTCTTCCCGTCGCCCTGCAATCGCTCATGCAAGCGCTCTTGGGCATGGCAGATGTGGTGATGGTCACAGGGCTCGGCTCCGCGGCCGTTGCGGCGGTCGGGCTGGCGGCGAAACTGCATTTTCTGCTCTTGGTGCTGATGATGGGGGTCGCGTCCTCCGCCAGTATCCTCATCGCCCAGTATTTCGGGGCGCGCAATCTTGTTCATTGCCAGCGCACGCTGATGCTCGCGCTCTGCTGGGGCGGCCTGACAACCTTGCCGCCCATGCTGCTGTTCGCCTTGGGGGAGCACTGGTTACCCTGGATCAACCCCGATGCGGAAGTGGTGCGGCTGGCGGCAGTGTTTCTGCTGGTGACCGCCCCTGTGTTGTTGCTCACCCAACTGATCGCCATTTACGAAGCCGCCCTACGCGCGGCCGGCAACGTCGTCGTGCCCCTGCTTGCCGGTGCCGGTGCCGTCGCGACCAACGTTCTCCTGAATTACATATTGATCTTTGGGCACTTCGGCTTTCCGGCACTAGGGGTTGAGGGCACAGCCTGGGGAACCTTGATTGCGCGGGTGTTGCAACTGCTCGCCATTTGGAGCTGGCTCGCTGCTTCGCGCCATCTATTCGCACCGCTTCGCAGCCACTGGGCCCACATCCGCGATCGGGCGGCATTAAAACATTTTTTGCGCTTTTCGTTTCCGGTGGTGCTCAACCATGCGATATGGGCTGTGGGAAACTCGACCTATCACGTCGCGACCGGTTTTGCCGGTACCGAAGCCTTGGCGGTCATGGGTGTGATGGTGCCCGTCGAAAGCGCTTTTTTCGCACTTTTTATCGGCCTGGCCAGTGCGGCCGCCGTGATGATCGGTCAGGCTCTCGGCGCCGATGACCGGCGGCAGGCGCTCGAACTCTGCCGACACTTCAACCGGCTGGTAATAAGTTTGGTCGTGATCTTCGCCGCGGCTTTATGGCTGTTGCGACCATGGATTCTTTCGGCCTTCGATGGGCTTGACGAACAGACGACCCAATTGCTCATGACGACGCTGGCGATTTTTTGCCTCGGCGTCTGGGTCAAGATCCTCAATATGCTCCGTATTTTGGGCATCTTGCGCGCGGGCGGGGATACGCGGTTCTGCCTGGTAACGGACACCATCGTCATGTGGTGTTGCGGTGTGCCCCTGTTTCTGACGGCGGTCTGGTTCGGCGCGCCCTTTGTCGTTCTGTACGGATTGATGTTCCTCGAGGACGGCCTTAAATGGTTGCCGGTGCAAAAGCGCATGGGCCGGGGTGTTTGGCTAAAAAATCTGACCTACGAGGGCGGAAAGAATCAGCCCGTGTCCGTCGTGTGAGATGTAGAAGAGAGCGCGGGTTCTCGGAAACTTTGGAGTAGGCAATCAATGAAATGGCGTGTCTTGAGAATTATGGTTATGGCCGCGGCGTGCTGGCAGGTGGCCGACGTGCTGGCGAAGTCCAGATCGGCTGAGGAACATTATCAGAGCTTTTGTGCCAGCTGCCACGGGCCTGACATGTCCGGCGGCTTGGGGCCGCCGCTGAACGACGCTCAGTGGAAACACGGCGCGGCGGACGCGGACCTGGTGCGAGTGATCAAGGAAGGTGTGCCTAAAGCCGGCATGCCCGCCTGGAGTCGAAGCCTGTCGGACGCCGATATTCGCTCGTTGGTCATTCTGATTCGCGAGCGGGCCACAAGCCCCAAGATGCGCTCTGCGGGGGCCGCCGGGCGAACCCATGAGGCGGCGGGGCACAGGTTCGCTTNNAGATCGGCGATGCTCCCGGCGAACTCTGGTCAATGGATTTTTTGCCCGACGGCACCGTGATTGCGACCCAAAAAGACGGCCAACTCTGGCTGTACAAAAATGGGGAAAGGCTGGGGCCGGTGCGCGGCACGCCGAAGGTGTCGACGGCGGGGCAGGGCGGGTTGCTCGAGGTCCAGCGTCACCCGGACGGTAATAGCGGATGGATCTACCTGACGCTGGCCGATCGGGGTGGAAACGGAGCCATGACCAAGGTTGTCCGCGGCAAACTCAACGGGCTCAATTGGGTGAGCGAGCAGCCGATCTTTGTGGCCGCTCCCGAATTTTACAGCGATGCCGATGTGCATTTTGGCTCGCGTTTGATTTTCCAGGGCGGGTTTGTGTTTTTCAGCATCGGCGATCGCGTCCAACAAAAGCTCGCGCAGGATCTGAGTTTTCCCTACGGAAAAATTCACCGTTTGCGCGACGACGGCCAAATCCCGCAGGACAATCCGTTTATCACCACACCCAAAGCGATCGGCAGTATTTGGAGTTACGGCCACCGCAATGCCCAGGGAATGGCGGTGCATCCATCGACCGGTGATCTCTGGGCGGCGGAACACGGTCCCAGGGGCGGCGATGAGATCAACCGAATTGTCAAAGGCGCGAATTTCGGCTGGCCGGAAGTGACCTATGGAATGAATTACGACGGCACGCCCATTACTGCTCAGACTCAGCGCGAAGGTATGGCGTCACCACGGCATTATTGGGTGCCTTCGATCGCCGTTGCTGAAATCGACTTTTATACCGGTGACCAGTTTCCAAAGTGGCGCAATCACTTGTTGGTGGGTAGTCTCGCGAAACAACAGTTGCGCCTGATCCGGATAGAGCAGGAGGCGGTTGCCGACGACACCCTGCTGTTCGAAGGACTCGGCAGGATTCGCGATGTGGCCGACGGCCCCGATGGTTTTCCTTATGTGATACTCAACGGAGCCTCCGGAGCCATATATCGACTGGTGCCGGCCCCATGATCTGTCGGCGGATCCTGATCTACCTACTGACGTGCCCGTGGATTTTTGACGCGGGGGCCGAAGCTCCTGGTGCTGCCGCCGCGGCACCCACTGTGGCCGCGGAACCCGCCGGCGCCGTCGGNNTCCGTCGGCAGTTTCGTAAACCCCAGTCGTCTCGAGACAGTGGTCGTCTACGGCGAACGCACCCACCGTCTGGTCAGCGAGACTGCGTCCCTCGGTCGGGTTCTGGAGCAGGAGGCGTTGCGCCATCCCGGCTTGGAGCACGCCAGTCAGATCTTAAGCTCGGCGCCGGGCGTCTGGGTGAGCCGCGGCAGCGGGCAGGAGCAGCTGGTGGCGATTCGCTCGCCGGTTTTCACGGGTGCTGGAGCCTGCGGTGCTTTTTGGCTCGCAGAGGACGGTATAGCGCTGCGAGCAACTGGCTTTTGCAATGCCAATGAATTTTTCGAGACTCATTACGAAGCCGCCGCAGAAATTGAAGTCTTCAAGGGGCCACACGCCTCGATCGTTGGCGGCAACGCCCAATATGGTGCGGTTAATGTGCGCCAGCCAGCGGCGCGCGAACTGACGGACGCCGTCGCCTTCAACATTAGCTCTCTCGGCTATAGGCGTCTGCAGGCCGAGGTGGGCACCCAGCACAATGCGCACGCGTTCGGTCTGCTGGCGACCGGCATCGAAGACGATGCAGTGCGAACGTCCGCCGGGTTCAAGCAGCAGAAACTTTCTCTCCGCCACGACTGGCAGAACACCGATTGGCTCAGTGCGGAAAGCGGCTTGACGTTCATGCACCTGGAGCAGGACACGGCGGGTTACATCGAAGGCGAAGACAGCTACAGGGACAAAAATGCCCGCCGTGGCAACTTGTTTCCTCAGGCATATCGCGATGCCGATGCCATGCGCGCTTTCAGCCGCTGGCGCTGGCGCCAACTGGATTCCCAGTGGACCCTCACGCCCTTCGCGCGCAGCAATCGCATGGATTTTTTAATGCACTTTGTACCCTGGCAACCGACCGAAACCAATGGTCACGATTCCCTCGGCTGGCAGCTGCAATGGCGGCGTTTTCTGACGGAGGGCACTGAGGTTTACTGGAGCCAAGAATTCGAGCAGACTTGGGCGGACCTGCAGGAAATTCAAGCGGCGGAGTCGCCCCTGCAGCCAGCCCAAATTCCGGTGGGCGCCCATTATGACTACGGAGTTCGCGGGCGCACCGCAGCCGTAAGCGTTGGGTCATTCTGGCAGGCGACTCGCACGCTGGCGCTCGACTTGGCGCTGCGTTGGGACCACACCCTCTACGACTATACGAATCATCTGGCCCCGGGCAGCGCCTGCGCGCCCGCGGCAGCAGGGTGCCGATTTTATCGGCCGCGATCGCAGGAGAATGAATTTAATGAACCTTCGCTGCACGCCGGCTTTGTCTATCAATGGCGCAATGGGCTCTACGCGTTTGGCAAATTGGCCAATGGATTTCGAGTACCGCAGACGGCCGAACTGTACCGCACCCAGGCGACTGAGACGGGCGCAGTTGGGTCAGAAAAAATCGCTTCCATGGAGCTGGGTTTGCGCGGCGAGCTAGGTGCTTGGTATGGGGAAAGCGCGCTCTATGTTATGCGCAACCGGGACGGCATAGTGCAGGATACCCAGCGCCGCTACGTCAACGGCGTGGATACGGAACATCTCGGCTGGGAGTACGAAATCGCCTACCGGCCCGCCAGGTGGTCACTGACTTTGGCCGGCCAGATAACCGCACACACCTACACTAACAATCCGCTGCTGCCGGGGGTTGGCCTCGACCTGCGCGGACGCGAAGTCGACACAGCCCCGCGCCACATGCACCGGTTGGCGTGGCGCTGGCAGATCGCCCCCCGCGTGCACCTGGGCGCCCAGGCGACCTATATGGGCAGCTATTATCTGGAGGAGGAGAATCTCTACCATTATCCCGGTCACACCCTCGTCGATCTTGACCTGACCACCTACATCAGCCCGCGCTTGGAAATTCGTTGGGCGCTGCTGAACGCGACTGATCGGGCCTACGCGGAGCGCGCGGATTCCGCCTTCGACAATTACCGTTATTTTCCCGGTCTCGAGCGCCGCCTCAATATGTCCCTGCGCTACCGTTTTTAAGTACCTTGCCTTCCTCCGCCAATTGAGTAAAATGCGCGCCGTTTTTCCGGCGTCGTCCGCGTTTTTGCGCGGTTTCCGTCTCGGTTGCCATCAGAGGTATTTATGGTCTTTTTGCAGGAGTTGTTGCTGCAACACTGGATATTGAGCCGCGGCAAACTTGTCGGCGCTTTACGGGTGACGGGGCAGCGAGCGGGTTGCTTTTGGTTTTAATTTCTCCGGTTGCGCACGCCCCTCCGATTTGCACCTAACGCTCGGACTGATACCCTGTGAGTCTCTTCCAAGCCGCCCGGGGTCACTCATGATCTATCGCTTGCGCCTGTGTCTCGTTATTTTTTGCTGCCTTGCCTGGGGTGGGTGCGCCCGGCAGGTCTCCGTCGTTCGCGATTCGACTGCCTACGCCGCTGTCTTCGGTGAGCACCGAGGTGCGGTTGCCAGTGTCAATCCTCTGGCGACCCGCGCCGGTCTCGACGCCTTTGCGGCCGGCGGTAATGCGCTCGACGCCGCGCTCGCGGTCGCTTTCACGCTGGGGGTCGTCGACAGCCATAACTCCGGGATCGGCGGTGGCTGTTTTATTTTGGTCCGCCTTGCCAATGGAGAAATCCTCGCCATCGACGGCCGCGAGACCGCACCGGCCGGCGCGCTCCGGGACATGTTCGTCAGCGACGGCAAGGTCCAGAGCGAGTGGAGCAAAACAGGCGCGCTCGCGGTTGGAATTCCCGGCTCAGTCGCCGCCCTGCACAAACTCCAGTCACTCGGTGGCCAGCTCCAATGGCAGCAGGTCATCCTGCCTGCGGCCGATCTCGCCGAAGAAGGTTTTCTGATCGACCGTACCATGGCGGAGCGGTTGAGCGGAACCGAGCCGGCGCTGCGCCGGTTTCCCGCTTCGGCGGCGCTTTTTCTTTCAGCGAATGGGCGGGCTCTTCAGGCGGGGGACCGGCTGCGTCAGCCTGATCTCGCGAACTCCTACAGGGCTTTAGCGCGCCAAGGCCCCGATTGGTTTTATCGCGGTGACTTTGCCGAGCGCACCGCCGCTTGGATGGCGGCCAATGGGGGTGTGATTCGCGCGGCAGATTTTCGCGATTACCAGATCAAAATTCGCCAGCCGCTGCACACCCGCTTTCGCGGCTTCGACGTCTACGGCTTTCCGCCACCCAGTTCCGGCGGCACCCACGTGGCCCAAATCCTCGGTATGCTCGAGCCGTTTGAGCTGGCCTCTCTTCCCCCGTCCGATTACCACCACACGGTGGCCGAAGCCATGCGCTTGGCATTCGCCGACCGGGCCCACTGGCTGGGGGACACAGATTTTGTTCCCGTGCCCGCCGGTCTATTGGACCCGGTCTACCTCGCCGAGCGCGCCCAACAAATCCGGCGTGAGCGGAGGGCGGAAACCGTGACGCGCGGGTTGCCACCGGGTGCGGCAGAACTGGATAAACACACCACTCATATCGCCGCGGCGGATGCGGCCGGCAATTGGGTCGCCATCACCACCACCTTGAATACCAGCTTCGGCAGCAAGGTGGTGGTGCCGGGCACGGGCGTGCTGTTGAACAATCAAATGGATGATTTTTCCGTAGAGCCGGGTGCGCCTAATGCGTTTGGCCTGGTCGGCGCCCACGCTAACGGAATTGCCGCGGGCAAACGGCCGCTCTCCAGCATGAGTCCGACCCTGGTTCTGCGCGATGGTGAGCCGGTACTTACGCTGGGGGCGGCCGGTGGACCCACTATAATCGCGCAGGTCGCCCAGGTGTTGTTGCGCACGCTCGCCCTGGGTGAACCATTGGAGCAGGCGGTCGCGGCGCCGCGCATCCATCAGCAATGGCGACCCGACTTTTTGTTCGTCGAGCCGGCGCTGCCGCCGACGGTGCGCGCAGCACTCGAACAGAAGGGCCATCCACTGCGGGAATTAGGTTCCTTTGGGGGCACTCAAGCCATAGCGCGGGTCGCCGGCCGTTTCCAACCTGTGACGGAGCCGCGCGTCATTCAGCGCAACAGTGCTGCGCCGATCACCCCGGCCGGCCCTTAATCTAAAGGGCACTCCCGGGCGAGCATTTGTTCGAGTGCCATGTCGATCACGAGGGGATCCCGGGTTTTTTTTATGGTGTCGAATAGGACAGCCGCCTGGGGATACTCCCGTCGGAGGTACGCGAGCCACTGTTTAAGGCGATTGCCGCAAAATTGCCGGGGGTAAAATTCCGTCGTCTCCCTCTGGAAATTGACCAGCAATTGCAGCACGTCCCGCCAGCCCATCGGGTGATGGGGTTCTCCGCTCGCGAGCGCTTTCAGGGTTTTCGCCAGATCCGGGCGCGAGAGCAGGCCGCGGCCGAGCATTACGTCGCTGCAGCCCGATTCGGCGCGGCAGCGGCCATAGTCCTCCGGACTCCAGATCTCCCCGTTGGCGATCACAGGGATAGACACAGCCGCACGGATTTCACCTATGCAGTCCCAGTAGGCCGGTGGTTTATAGCCGTCGACCTTGGAGCGGCCGTGTACCACCAACTCCGCCGCACCAGCCTCCGCCAGGGCGCGCGCATTTTCCACGTAATGCGCACGCGCTCCGTACCCGAGTCGAATTTTGGCGGTGACGGGTATGTCCGCCGGCACGGCGCCGCGCACCTGCCGAACGATCTCGAAGAGCAGCTCCGGCTCATCCAGCAGACAGGCGCCGCCGCGATTCTTGTTGACCGTTTTCGCGGGGCAGCCAAAGTTGAGATCGATTCCGGGAGCGCCGAGGCGGGCCGCTTTTCGAGCGTTTTGCGCCAACAAATGCGGGTCACTACCGAGCAATTGGACACGTACGGGCACACCTATGGGATCCTGCAGCTCGGGGCAGTAACGTCGGAAGACTTTGTCGGGTAACCGCGTCTGGGTCACTCGCACAAATTCCGTCACGCAGAGATCAATGCCGCCAATCGCGGCATAAATACGGCGCAAATGGTGGTCGACCACGCCTTCCATAGGTGCGAGATAGATGCGCATGTCAGGCGGAAAACCTTGCTGGTAAACAGGGGCGGCAATCTTAACACTCGCCCCGGCCGATGCAATCGCGGTCGCCGATTCGCCAAACGGGCTTAATTCTCGCCATTGGCGGCCTCAGTGTGATTTCGCTCACATGCTGCTGCGTCCGGGTTTTAAAATTTCCGCGCGCAAATGGTGTAGAATGGCC
>DJFO01000082.1:0-295 GCA_002432555.1 Marinagarivorans sp. UBA5870 | reverse complement strand
CTCTATGCTGAGACGTACAAAGATAGTCAGTACTTTGGGACCTGCGACCGACGAACCGGGGGTGTTGGAAAAGCTCATAGTTGCGGGTGTCAATGTTGTACGTCTGAATTTTTCTCACGGATCACCTGAGGAGCATCGTAATCGCGCCAACGCGGTGCGCGAGTTTGCCAGTAAACACGGGCGCTATGTCGCGGTGTTGGGCGATCTCCAGGGCCCCAAAATTCGCGTCGCCCGGTTTGCCAAAGGTCCGATCAAACTCGCTGCTGGCGATAAATTCTCGCTGGATGCTGATCTG
>DJFO01000277.1 GCA_002432555.1 Marinagarivorans sp. UBA5870 | reverse complement strand
GATACAGTCACCATCCGCGCCGACTACTGGTATCCCATGAACGGCAACCCCGGCGACGCCAATCCGGGATTCATGATCGAAATTGCCCAGCGCACCCTCGCCAAAGGCGGTCACACGGTCAATTACGAACTCATGCCCTGGGAGCGCGCGCTTCATTCCGCCGAAAGCGGCACCATCGACTGTGTGGTGGGTGCTTACAAGAGTGATGCGCCCGGCCTGTTGTTTCCCGCCGAACGCCAGGGCGAAGACACCACCGGCGCCTTCGTCAAACAAGGTTCCACCTGGCGCTACACCAATCTGGAAGCGCTTAAGCCGTTGCGGGTCGGCGCCATATCCGGTTACAGCTACGGCGACGAGATAGACGCTTTTATCGCGCAAAATCCGCAGAGCGTGCAGCTGCTGAGCGGCGATACGGCGCTGGAACAAAATATTCGCAAGTTGCTGACCGGGCGCATCGACGTGCTCTTGGAATCTCCCGCTGTGCTCAACGCAAAATTAAAAGTCATAGACGCGCAGGGACAAGTGGCATCCGCCGGTCTTATAGGCACACCGGAAAATCTCTATATCGCTTGCTCGCCGAAAAAAGAAACGTCCGCGGAATATGTAAAACTGGTCAGCGACGGCACCCGTGAGCTGCGTCAGTCCGGTGAACTCGCCAAAATACTCGAAAAATACGGTCTGCAGGACTGGCAATAATTCCGCGGAAATCGCCGATGTCCCTCAATAAAAAACTGAACTTGACCCTGGTTTTCGTGACCACGCTGATCCTGCTTGCCGCCGGCTGTTGGAACGTCTACAGCATCCGTGCGGCCGAAATGGCGCGCCTGCAGCAGGATGCCGATTTGATTCTGCGCCGCCTGGACACCACCCTGCCGCAAACCCTCTGGGATTTTGCGCCGAACCAGGCGAAAATCATTATCGCCGGCGAATTGAACAACCCGGCGGTGGTCGGCGTGCGTATTTTGGATGGGGAAAACAAGGTTTTTACCGAGGCGGCCGCGAACTCCGCCAAAGTCTCGGATGCCGCGGGAATTCTCAAGGTGGAAAAACCACTTTTTTTCAGCCAGGCCGGCACACCGCAAAAGGTCGGTGTGGTCGAGCTGTCGCTGACCACCGAAAAAGTCGTCGACACGGTCAACCAGGCCATTATCACCCGGGCGCTCGAAATTATAATCCTCGATGTGCTTTTGTCGATCGCCTTGGCATTCGCTCTTGGGCGCATGGTGATGCGTCCCCTGGCCAAAGTCCTGCACAGCGTAAATGCCATAATCGCCGACCGCGACCTCGGTCGTCGCATTGGTATCCGCTCGCGGGATGAACTCGGTGAGCTCGCGCTTTCTATCGATGAATTCCTCGAGGATATTCATCAGTTGGTGACAGAGATGAGCAATGCGACTCACTCCATCCAAAACATCGCACACAGCATAGTCACTTCCTACCAGGCCCTCCACGCGGAAGTGCAGCTGCAGCGTAAAACGATCACCAGCCTGCACCGGGCGGTGGAGGAAATTGCGCAAACTGCACGGGATGTGCAAAGGAAAAGCAGTGAAACCACGGAGTTGGTTGGCATAACCCAAGAGGATACGTCCCTCGGCCTCCGCCACGTGCGGAACACCGCCGAAAAAATCACTGATTTGTCGGGTGACGTCGGACGCTCGGCGGAAGCCATCGACCAGCTCAAACAGAACGTGGATGCGATTTCCCACGTGCTCGACGTGATCGTCAGCGTTGCGGATCAAACCAATTTGCTCGCTTTAAATGCCGCCATAGAGGCGGCGCGCGCCGGGGAGACCGGGCGCGGATTTGCCGTGGTGGCCGATGAAGTGCGGTCTCTCGCACAACGCACGCAGGATTCAACCCGGGAAATCAGCAGCAACCTTGAGTTATTAAATCGATCGACGGAAAAAACCGTTACCGCCATGCGTGACAGCGTGCCCAAGGCGCGCCAGAGCATCGACAGCTCCAAGGACACGGGCGCCTCCATCGAGCGCATTTCCGCCAATGTGAACAGCATCCAGGAATATGCCCGGGAAATCAAAATGGCGGCGGAGGACCAGAATATTTCCATAGGTCGCATGGAAAATTGTTTTGGCGATATCAGTGCCGCCATCGAGCAGACCTTGCGTGTCGCCGATGCGACCAAACAACTCAATCAGGATCTGGTCAGCACCCTCTCCACCTTGCAAAATCTCGCGAAACGATTCAAAACCGGCGCCGCTCGAAATTAAGGTCGCCGCTCATAACACACCGGCGAACTGGGTTCCGCACCATCGGCCTGTCGATCCTCCTCGTGCAGGACTCGCAACAATTCCTCCCGCAGAATAGCCAAATAAGATCGATCGCCCTCCCGACTCGCGGTGAGCAGGGTCACGGCGCCCGCGCGCGCCCAGCGCATCAGGGGCACAAGCACTTCGAGATCGCCGCGCAGTTCCTGCCGATAGCGCGCGGCAAATTCCGCGTGGTCGATCGTTTCACTGTGCCAGGCACGCCGCAATTTTGGCGAAGGTGCGGCGTTTTTATACCACTCGGTCAAGTTCAGGTCACCTCGCTTCCGGCCGCGCGGCCAAAGGCGGTCGACTAGAATCCTCGCCCCATCGCCGGGGTCGAAGCCCTCGTAGACGCGTTTGCAGCGGATGTCGTAAGTCATAAACGTACCCTGGTAGCGGGTCCGCGAGGGACTTGTTTCACTGGCCACCAAATAAATGCTGCGCGTGGTACGCCACATGTTCGCCGATAAACGTGGCGATGAAAAAATAGCTATGGTCGTAGCCCTCGCGCAGCCGCAGGTCCAACGGATGTTGAAATTGCGCGCAGGCCTGTTGCAATTTTTCCGGTTGCAATTGTTCCACCAGAAAACTATCGGCGCTCCCCTGCTCCACGCGCAGCGGAATTTTGCTCGCCCCGCTGCGCACCAAGGCGCAGGTGTCGTACTGCCGCCAGGCGGCGCGATCCGCGCCGAGATAGCGGCCAAGCGCCTTCTGGCCCCAAGTACATTCGGTGGGCGCGCAGATCGGCGAAAACGCCGACACCGAGCGGTAGAAACCCGGGTTTTTGAGCGCGATGGTGAGGGCGCCGTGCCCGCCCATGGAATGGCCCATGATGGCTTTGGCCGCCTTTACTGGAAACTCCCGCTCGATCAAGTTCGGCAATTCCCGCGTGATGTAAGTGTACATGCGGTAGTTCTGCCGCCAGGGCTCGGCGTTGGCATCCAAATAAAATCCAGCGCCCCAGCCAAAATCCCATGCGCCGTCCGGGTCCGTCGGCACTGGCTCGCCGCGTGGCGAGGTATCCGGTGCGACCAGGGCCACGCCGTGTGTTGCGGCGTAACGCTGGGCCCCGGCTTTCTGCACAAAATTTTCGTCCGTACAGGTGAGACCGGAGAGCCAATAGATGACCGGCACCGGTGCCGCCGCACTCGCCCCAGGCGGCAAAAAGACCGAAAACGTCATGGCGCAGCCAAGGGTTTCGGAAGCGTGTCGGTATCGCAGCTGCCAGCCGTCAAAACATTTATATGAGCCGATTTTTTCCATGGTCAATACACCACGACGGAGCGGATACTTTCGCCTCGGTGCATCAAATCGAACGCACTATTGATTTCATCGAGAGGCAAAGTGTGTGTAATTAAATCGTCGATATTGATGCGGCCCTCCATATACCAGTCGACGATTTTAGGCACGTCGGTGCGACCGCGAGCGCCGCCGAAGGCGGTGCCTTTCCAGGTGCGCCCGGTGACCAATTGAAAGGGCCTTGTGGTGATTTCCTGTCCCGCCCCGGCGACCCCGATAATGCAGCTCTGGCCCCAGCCCTTGTGGCAGCATTCGAGCGCCTGCCGCATGACCTTGACGTTGCCGATGCATTCAAAACTGAAATCCACCCCGCCGCCGGTCATCTGCACAATGGTGTCGACGACGTTTTCCACATTCGTGGGATTGATAAAATCCGTCATGCCGAATTGGCGGCCGAGCGCCTCGCGGGCCGGGTTGAGGTCGATGCCGATAATCCGCCGAGCGCCGACCATTTTCGCCCCCTGGATCACATTGAGGCCAATGCCGCCGAGGCCAAACACGGCGACCGTTGAACCGGTTTCCACCTTCATGGTGAACACCACGGCGCCTATGCCGGTGGTAACGCCGNNCCGATGCCGGTCGTCACGCCGCAGCCGATGTAACACACCTTGTCGAAAGGCGCATCGGGGCGAATTTTCGCCAAAGCGATTTCCGGCAGGACCGTGTAATTCGAAAAAGTGGAGCACCCCATATAATGCAGAATGGGTTTGCCCGCGAGGCTAAAACGGCTGGAGCCGTCCGGCATAAGCCCGCGGCCTTGGGTGCTGCGTATCGCCTGACAGAGATTGGTGCGCGGGTGCAGACAGTACTCGCATTCGCGGCACTCCGGCGTATAGAGCGGGATCACATGGTCGCCCTTTTTCAGCGATTTCACGCCGGACCCCACATCCACCACAACCCCTGCGCCTTCATGCCCGAGAATGGCTGGGAATTGGCCTTCCGGATCGTCGCCCGACAGGGTAAAGGCATCTGTGTGACAAACCCCCGTCGCCTTGATTTCCACCAGCACTTCACCGGCTTTTGGACCTTCCAGGTCGACTTCGACAACTTCCAGTGGTTTACCGGCGGCAAAGGCCACCGCGGCGCGCGTTTTCATAGGATCTCCGGATCGTGAGGGTCAAGCGGCACAGTATCGAAAATTTGCGAAAGCGGAGCAACCGCAGCTGGGCGGGGCGCGCGAAGTGGTCAAGCGCACATGGAGCTGCGCGCTGCGGCAGCGTGGAATTACCGAGGCGGTTCATGGAAGAGTGTAAACGGCTGTTTGCCGGTGTACCCGGCAATTGGTTGACACTGCTTGTCGATCGCACTAGGGTAAGGCTGCCGCGGCACCTGGGGCGGCGAGAGGTGAGGTCCGGAAACCATGGCGAACAGCGCCGACTTCCGCGGTTTTTATTCTCGAATCCAACGGAGACATGGTCATGCATGACCTCACCTTTGGCGACGTCCACTTTGAAATTATCGAGCAGGACGGTCAAGCCTGGATCAGCGGCCCTCAAATTGGCGAGGCTCTGGGCTACGCGAAACCCGCTGCTGCCATCCTGAAAATCTACCGTTCCCACGCGGACGAATTTACCCCGGCAATGACTCGATCGCGCCCCACGCACAAGGGCGCGGATATGCGGATATTCTCTTTCCGCGGCGCGCACCTGATTGCGTTATTTGCAAAATCGGCTCGCGCCAAGGAATTTCGCCGCTGGGTGCTCGACGTTTTGGAAGGCCGCGCCGGACGCGCGCCCGCCGCTCCATCGGTCGACATCCGAGAATTGATGCTCGGCCAACTCAACCTCCCGGCCGCGCCAATTCCAGACGAAGTCGCCAAAGCCCTGGAGGCGAGAGCCTGGGCTCTCGCGTCCGAAGCGAAAGACATCTGCCATGAGCACCTGCTCCGCCGCGTCGCTTACGAAGCCCAATTCGAGCACCCGGAATTGCACATCGATGTTCACAAAGCGCTCCAGGCCATCAGCCGCGGCGGCCTTGACGAAGCTCTCACTTATTATTGGACCTGCGAGGTGCGCACCTTGCGATCCCTGGTTGAATGTTACGTGAACCTTGGCAAACGTTTAGTGGATGAATTGGCGGAAACTGGCAAAACGCCGAGAAAAACGGCCATCAGCAGTAATGGCGGATCGGGTGGCGGCATCCGTCCCGCGCGCGACACCCTAGGGCGGAACCGCAATGC
>DJFO01000353.1:6843-8505 GCA_002432555.1 Marinagarivorans sp. UBA5870 | reverse complement strand
TTTTACCCGGCCCTGTGGTGGCACCATGTCGAAGCGCTTGAGCCCTTCAATATCCTGATCAATTACTGGTGGAACGATGCACCCACCTTTACCGGCTCCGGCATGAACGTGTTATACCACGCGTTTCTGAGCCTGCGCGATAAACCCGCCCACGAAAAAGCCGGTTGGAAACATTTATTCGATTACTATATTTTCGGTGATGCGGAACGTGCGGGTGAACATTTGCCCGACCACGCTCGCGGCGTTCTGGCTCCCCTGGACGAGATCCGGGCGCGGCAGCTGCGCGCGCTTTTAATCAACAAACTCAATCGATAACTCGAGGTCGCGTTTGGAACAGCCCAAAAAAACCCGCGTCGTGATTGCCGGTGGCGGAACCGCCGGGTGGATGGCCGCCGCCACCCTGGTGCGCCAGCTGCGTGAAGTGCTCGATATTGTATTGGTTGAGTCGGAGGATATAGGCACCGTCGGTGTGGGGGAGGCGACCATTCCTCCCATGCGTGTATTCCATAAACTACTGCGCATCGACGAGCGCGAGTTTATGCGCGCAACCTCCGCTACTTTCAAGTTGGGTATTCAATTCGAAAACTGGGGCCGGCAGGGTGACAGCTACATCCACTCCTTCGGCAAAACCGGCAAGGAAACTTGGATGGCCGAATTTCTGCACTTCTGGCTGCGCGGTCGCGAACTCGGTGTGGCGGGGGAATTTGGCGAACACTGTCTGGAATGGTTGGCGGCGCGGGAACACAAATTTGGGCTCGGTCCGCAAATCGACATCAACTATGCCTACCATTTCGATGCTTCGCTCTATGGTCGCTATCTGCGAAAATTGGCGGAGGCTGCCGGGGTGCGGCGGGTTGAAGGTCGGATTGCATCGGTAAAGCAGCATCCTACGACGGGATTTGTCGAGTCCCTTGAAATGGCCTCGGGGGAAACCGTAGCGGGGGACTTGTTTATCGACTGCACCGGTTTCCGCGGTCTTTTGATCGAGCAGACGCTGCATACAGGATACGAAGACTGGTCTCACTGGCTGATCAACGACAGCGCCGTGGCCGTGCAGACCGCCTCCACCGGTCCGGCGGCGCCTTACACTCGGTCCATCGCCCACTCCAGCGGTTGGCGCTGGTGCATTCCTCTGCAACACCGGGTGGGTAACGGCAGCGTCTATTCCAGCCGTTATATCTCCGATGACGAGGCGGCCGCAAAATTGCTGGCGGAGGTGGACGGCGACGCGCTGACAGAGCCGCGGGTCATTCGCTTCCGCACCGGCCGACGCCGGCGCAACTGGAACAAGAATGTGGTGGCCCTAGGGCTTGCCAGCGGTTTTGTCGAACCTCTCGAATCCACCAGCATCCACTTGATCATGACCGGCATCACCCGCCTGATGCACCTGTTTCCCTACGACGGCATCCACCCTGCAATTGTCGATGAATACAACCAGCAGAGCGGTATCGAATTGGAGAAGATCCGGGATTTTATTATTTTGCACTACAAGGCGACTAACCGCGACGACAGTGGGTATTGGCGCTATAACCGCGATATGGCGGTGCCGGATTCTCTCACCCAGCGTATGGAACTTTTTCGCATAGCGGCCCAGGCCATTCAGAAAGACGGTGAGCTGTTCAGGGTAGACTCCTGGACCCAGGTGATGCTGGGGCAGGGCAT
>DJFO01000353.1:0-6818 GCA_002432555.1 Marinagarivorans sp. UBA5870 | reverse complement strand
CAACAAAGTAGCGCAACTGCCGGAGCACGATGCCTTTGTTCGAGAATACTGCGGTGAGGCCGGCGCCGATTAATGAAAAGCGCGCTGGCTTTTATTGTTTGAAAACCGAGATAAGCCTGTAACGCTTGATATGCCACTATCCCTGCATCCTGATCTTCGAATAACCCGTCATGTCTTCGGCAATGAAAAGGCGCCATTGCTGATTATCGATAATGTGGTAAAAGAAGCGGAAAAACTCGCCCTGTTCGCCAGCCAGCTGCAGTTCACCGCGAATTCACCCTACTACCCGGGGGTGCGAGCGGAAGCGCCGCGGGAATATCGGGAATTTTTATCCCGGTATTTTACGGAGGAGTTTGGCCGGTTTTTCGATCTGCCAGGCCATTCTCTCTCATTTAGTATGTGCCATTATTCGCTGACCACTACGCCTGCAGATCAGTTAAGGTTGCTGCAGCGAATTCCCCATTTTGATTCATTGGAAAAAAATGGCTTAGCGACGGTTCATTACCTTTTTAAAGCGCCCCTGGGCGGCACAGCGTTTTATAGGCACAGAAAAACCGGTTTCGAAAGTATTGATGAAATTCGCAAAGTCGAATATCTCAAATCTCTCGAAAGCGAGAACGACGGACCCAATATTCCTAGATCCGGCTATATCAATGGCGATACGCCGCTGTACGAGCAGATCAGGAAGGCCGACGGGATTTTTAATCGTATGTTGGTTTACCGGCGCAATTCTCTGCATTCGGGATGTATTGCCGAGAATTTCGCGCCGGAGGCTGATCCATTGACGGGAAGGCTTTCGTTGAATTCATTTGTTGATATCGTCTAAGCCGGTTCGTTTGCATTCAAAGTTTCCAATCGTTCGTTTGTTTTCTATATTTGGCCCCGCCTGCGCTGCGTGACCATCCCAGAGGCGCGAATAACAAAGCGCCTTTTGTTTCCTTCTAGGATTGAAACTGCTGTTTCATGCTCTTAAACATTTTTTCTTGACTGAGAATTGGGCTTTCTGTAATTTGAGCGCTGTTGAAAATCTTCTGCCGTAGCACACCGTAGCGCTGCTTATTATTAACGGGATAAGGATGTCTCTATGTTTTCTAGATTCATAAATCGGCCCTCGATCTCTCGTCTTATTATTGTTGTTTCGGTATTTTCACCCAGCTTCGGGTTTGCCCAGGAAAAAACGACAAGGTACGTTTACGATGCGCTTGGTCGTCTGACCTATGTCGAAGACAGCCAGAACGGAAATCGTGATTTTGATTACGACAAGGCCGGCAACCGTCTGCACGTGGTAACCAGCACGACCGCGGATCAGGCGTCCGAGCCAGGAATTCCAGCTCGACCAATAAATCTCTCCACCACGCATATTGCCGACTGCGCATGGCAGGCGTCCTGGCGTGCTTCCGAAGGTGCAACCCATTATTTGCTTACCGATTCCAGTAACAGTGAGCAGCGAGTCACTGCGACCCAAGGATATATAAGTTGCCCCAGAGGGAATCCCGCGGGAAACAAACCCAAATTTGTCCAGGCGTGCAACCCTTCTACCGGTTGCAGTGCCCGGGTTTACTTTTAGGGGAGGGACTGCACATGAATTCAGCATTTTGGAAGATCACATTTGTATTGTTCGTGGCCCTATGCTTTATGCAGGGAACGGCTTCGGCGAACATGCCCGATATGGCGCCTCCTAAGGTGCAACTGGTGGATGACTTCGGTATTAATCTCACCACCGGTCAGGTCACTACCCATCTGGACACCGTTTCCATCGGCGGTGCCATGGGGCTGTCCCACTCCATTTTCGCGCACACCAATAATTTTTCCATCAGCGGCATGAAGGGCTATCACGATAAATTTGCGGGTAAAGGGCGAACCGTGGTGATCAAGCCGGCGATGGATGGACTGGTCGATGCGCTGCGGCTGGATGACTTCCTCGGCACCGCCGATTTTGTTGCAATGGTGAATGGGCAGAGGGAGAGCATCCATACGGCGGCCCCCAACTATACCTACGAGGCCCTCGGCGATACGCGGCATATACTGGAGCGCCGCGCGGACGGCGACCTTTATTGGACCAAGCCCGATGGAACGGTCTCCCGATACGCGGGTGGTGGTGCAGATAAACCCGCGTCCCATGCGGGGCGGCTATTGGAGGTACAGTTTCCCAATGGGTTTACCATCAAACCCGGTTATACCGGTGTGATCACCAACACCGGATTCGCATTGAAATACATCTACCAGCTGGATGAGGAGGACCGGTTTCTGGATAAGCAGGATTATGCTTCCACGCAAATCCCCGCTGTCATGTCGCAACACTGGGCGGACGCTAATCCGAGGTATATCCAGGCCATCAATATCGCGCGGGAGGATTGCCTCGCTCAGCCGTGCACGGGCAATTGGCCCCGCGCGGAATTCGATTGGCCCGCTGGCATGCCTCGCGCGCTCTATATCGGTACCAGCATGTTTAAAGTAACCGACGCGACAGGCGGGGTCACCAGCTATTATTTCAAGTCCTTCGATCTGGCCTTCGATAGTTACGGAANNTACTGGAGGGGCAGGTCGCCGGCCGTAATTATTCGCCGCGGCTGACCGGAATCAAAACCGCATTCAGTGACTCGCTGTTCTACCAATACGAGTATCGGACTCAGGTTGATATGGCGGGCAGTAACGATGTCACCTACGTGCGTTATGTTCACACGGGCGGAGTGACCAAAAACGCCAAAAAAGGTGATTGGCAGGCCAGCTATGATATCGGCAGCGTCTATTTTTCAACTTTGAGGAATTTGGGCGGAAGCACAATTTACGAGGTTGTCCTTAATATGGATAAACCTGGAACACTCGCCTTCGTCANNCAACACGGGAACGTTAAATTATGAAAATAACTACCGCAACTTTCCCACAATATACAATCGGATCTGGAACGATAAAGAAGTGTACGAGTATGCACCTGCCGGTCGTGGCAACCTGACCAAGCTTACCAAGGGCGGCACTGTGATGACGGCCGAGTATCCGCCGACATGTACCGCATCCACGCGAAGGTATTGCAACAAGCCCATTTGGACGAGTGACGGCAAGGGCAATAAAACCCACTACACCTATCACCCCGACTCCGGCGAACTTCTTTCCATCACCTATCCACCCGATAAGGCCGGCAAAGTTGCGCAGACGCGTTACGGCTATGAACAAAAGCAGGCCCGCCATTTTTATACGCCTTTGCTGACGCCCATTTGGCTGAAAACCAGTGAAAGCTTCTGTGCGGACAGCAATTATTCGAACGGTTGTGCCGGTGGCGATGAAGTAATAACCCGCTACGAATACAACCACGATAACTTGTTTATGACCGGCATGACGGTGTATTCGCAGAAAGACAACAAGACGCTGCGTACCTGTTATGAGTATGACGACTATGGCAACCGTATTGGCGAAACACAGCCAAAAGCAAACTTGAGCAGCTGCGATTAACGCAAAGGAGTGTGCCGTGAAGAAAAATATCCTGTTTTTCAGCCTAATCCTTATTTGTCTGCTGTCGTTCACCTCGCTGGCACGCGCAGCCCAAACGGAGACCCCTTACACCACCGTCAGTCGTTATGATTTTGCAGGTCGGTTGCTCGGCACTATAGCGCCGGATCCAGATGGGGTCGGCCCCCTCGAATATCCCGCTGTGCGGCACACCTATAATTTGAAGGGGCGCCTGATGCGTACGGAGACCGGTACGCTTTCGGATTGGCTCGATGAAAGCATCAAACCCGCTGATTGGTCCAGTTATGCCGGGTTCAACGTTCGCTTAACCAAAACGTTCGAATACGATGGTTACGGGCGAAAGATCAAAGAAAGCGTGGTGGGTACCGATGGCGCAGTGGAATCACTCGTGCAATATAACCACGATGTAAAAGGGCGAGTAGTTTGCAAAGCGGTCCGCATGAACAAAGGCACCTACGACGCGCTCCCTGCTGATCCGTGCGAGCAGAGTCCTGCCGGCAGTGATGGGCCGGACCGCATCAGCCGCTTTGCTTATGATGGATTGGACAACGTCACCCAAGAAGAGAGAGGTCTGGGTACCCCGCTCGCGCAGATCTATAGAACGGCGACTTATACCGGCAGTAATCCGCTTACGCTAGTCGACGCAAACGGCAACAAAACGGAGTTCAAATACGACCGGGGACGCCTGATCAAGACTCTCTATCCGTCTAAGACGATACCCGGTTCGGTAAGCATGACTGATTACCGGGAGTTCACCTACGACGCCAACAGTAATGTACTGACCGAGCGGAAGCGTAATGGCAAACTCATAACGAACACCTACGACAGTAATAATCGGCTGATTAGCAAGGACTTCGCGGATCAGGCAGACATTTTTTACGGTTATGACTTACGTGGGCTTACTTTGTACTCGCGTTTTGGCAGCGAAATCGGCGAAGGAATCATCAATGTTTTCGACGGATTCGGCAATCTCGTCCAGTCCGGTAATACCATGGGTGGTACCTCTCGTAACCTGACCTACGGTTACGACGACAACGCCAACCGGACCCGCGTCACCCACCCAGACGGATGGTACTTTGACTACGGCTTTGACGGTTTGAATCGAATTGTAGCTCTCGGCGAATCGACTTCCTCCTCCGCCAGCGCGGATACAGCTCCTTTGCTTACCGTCAGCTATGGCAACCATGGAGCGCGACAACAGATATCGCGAATTGGTGGTTCTACCGCCTATAACCGTGACCCTTCGTTGCGTCTTGGCAGTTTCGTCCAGGATTTTGCCGGCACCAGTCACGATCTCACCAATTCCTTCACTTATAACCCCGCGAATCAGATTACCCAACTGGTGCAGAGTAACACCCTTTATACCTATGCTGGCAATCAGCAATTAATAGGTAGTTATGTAACTAACGGCCTAAACCAGTACACGAATATTGCGGGGCAATCGATTGCCTACGATGACAACGGCAACCTGACGCAGCACGCGGGAACCACCTATATTTACGATGACGAAAATCGTTTGATCGGCACCTCCGGCGGTGCGGTCTCCAGCATAAAGTACGATCCGCTCGGCCGCTTATTTGAAACCACCATCAATGGAGTAAAAACGCAGTTTCTCTACGACGGCGATGCACTGGTTGCCGAATATAAGAGCGACGGTGCCCTCGATCGGCGATACGTGCACGGTGACCAGGTTGATGAACCTTGGGTCCAGTACAATGGGAGCCTGGTGGGAGCCCCTTATCGGCGACTGTTGCATGCGGATCATCAGGGGAGCATTATTGCCCATAGCAGTGATTCCGGCTCTGTTTTGGCCAGTCTCGCCTACGACGCCTACGGCATTCCAAAAGACACTAACATCGACCGCTTTGGCTATACAGGGCAGATCTGGCTAAAAGAATTAGGGCTATTTCATTACAAAGCCAGGCTGTATTCGCCGAAACTCGGGAGGTTCTTGCAAACGGATCCCGTGGGGTATGAAGATCAAATGNNGATGAATCTTTATGCTTATGTGGGGAATGATCCGGTAAATATGGTCGATCCCACTGGTAAGTATTTCGAGGCGGGGTTTGAGGCACTAAGCCTGACGCTTGGGATTAAATCTTTCGCGGACAATATCAGTACAGGGAGTATTGGACCAGCAATTGTAGACGCTGCAGGCATAGCGGCAGATGGTTTCTTAGCAGTGGTACCGGTCGCGCCAGGCGTGGTTGGGTTGGGAATTCATGGGTCACGTCAGGTCGGCAACACCGTGGATTTCATTGTGTCGCCGCAAGGGACTGTGTTGTCTACTCAAAAGGATCTCAATCTCGTTGATACCAAAACGAGCACCTCACAGGGGGCGATTGGTTTCAAATACATAATACTCATACAGACGCGAAAGCTGGATCGAATCCTCACACGCATTTCCCCAAGAAGCACGAACGCAGCACAACGAGGGAAATCCGGGTGACGAATGGTAGTGATCTGGACAAGGCTGATAAGGCATTGAAGGATGAAACTTTGAGAGAAAGAATTGACCGTCGAGATAAGGGAGGGCCAATATGAGCCAGTTTATGCTTTGCCGCTTACAAGAGGTACGGAAGTTGAATGCTAATTGCCGAATTGAAGCGGTTACCGGAGGATTTCTCTTGGATGTCTCGCATGTTGTTTTCGGATCGGTGGAGTCTTTTGTTCTGGGATATAAAGGCAAGACCGTCGATGAATTGTTTACTGACGCTCAGGCATCAGTTAATTCTGGGCTCAGAATTGAAGATACAGAGTTGTTTGAGTTCATGAGTACGATAAACGGCCCCCTTATTGAAGCGATCTTTTGGTACGGCAATGACTTCTCAGATTTGGATGATGTAAAAAATTTTAATATGTTACTGGTCAAGTTGGAGGAGGCGATTCGCGAAGCCTCCTGTGAAGCGTATTTGCACTACAGGCGGGACTAGGGGGCAAGGACGAGGACAGATGAGTGTATTCAGACGATGCTGAGCGACGTAAGCCTGTAGCCCGTAAGTGGGATGAGGAACGAATTCCGACATTTGCCCGTCGTCGCCCGGATGTTTCAGTCGACCGCCAAGCTTTTTCCAACTCAGTAACGGACAGGCAGCTTTCCAGCCCGGAAAAAAGAGGCCTTTCGGCCTCTCGTTCTTACGCTCGTTATTCAATTGAATGATGCTTATTGATAATCCACCGTGATCACGTAAGTCAGTGCTTTAGCACCGGCGGTGGCGCTGGCCAGGGACAAGTTGCCGATCACGTTTACTACCGCATTACCGGAAGCATCCAAAGTGGCGGAGCCGGAGGTAGTGCCGGTGGAGGCCAGTACCGGGTTGTAAGTCACACCGCCGCTGGTGGAGCCGGAGCCG
>DJFO01000071.1 GCA_002432555.1 Marinagarivorans sp. UBA5870 | reverse complement strand
TTCCGTTGCCCAGATGCAACGTCTGCAGAATTATGCTTGGCCCGGCAATATCCGCGAATTAGAAAACCTGATCGAGCGGCAGGTCATTTTAAGCCGCGGCCATAAATTGATGCTCGATGACCTGCCGCATATCAACACCGCCCCGAGCGTGCCGACCACCGCAACCGCAGACCCCGAGAATTACACGGAATCCGACTGCGCGGCCATGCGGTACCAGGCAATTGTCGGCGCCTTGAAACGCGCGGCCGGCAAGGTTTACGGCAGTGATGGTGCGGCTGAGTTGCTGGGTGTCAAACCCACGACACTGGCTTCCCGGATGAAAAAGCTCGGGATAGATCGGCGCNNGGAACCGCAACGCGGGTTCCACCAATTGCCGCTCAGCCGACGCGTCATCGTTGGACTGGGCGCGCAGCACCGCGGCGACGTCAGCTCCACCTGATTGATCAGCAGTTCCGCCGTATTGAACACCCCGGTGGGTTCGGTGAAAAACTTGTCCCGCGGGGTGCGGTCCGCGGTGAGATACGGCTGATGCACCGCGCGCGGCGTCTCTTCAATTTCAAAATCGTCGTTGAGACTGCTGTTGCGGAAACGGGCCACCAATTGCTGCGCCTTGGTGCCGAGAGAGGCGGACGCATTCATCCGCTCCCCGGCGAGCTGCAGATAATGGCTGGTTAAATCGTCGCGTACGGCTTGCGGAAAAATGCCAGCTCCCACTCGCGCGCCTGGGGAATCAGCCCGGACCAGAAAATAGACCGCCGGCCAAAGGCCAGCTGCGGTTTGCCACCAATAAAAAGGCGTCGTCCGCCAGTGGCTGAAATTGTTCACACCGAAATGTTCCGCCACATGATAAAGTCAAAATCCCGGTTGTCGACCTCATCATAATCCCGAATCAGACGGGTGTGTGCCTGCGACTTTTCCGCCACCAGATTGGCGAATGATTTTGAAATGCCATAACTCCCTTCTGATCCTTGCCGGCTGGCCCATACTTAACACCTTTCTCTGAGCGGGGCTCAACGAGCTTTTGGCTATGTGGCCGTGCGGTTTTCATAGCGTGTGGCAGGTATTTACGGCATGTTCTCCGATTAATTCAATAATCTTTGCGCAACAAACGACCCCGGATAACGCTTCTGTTCGATCCGGTAGTAAGCCTGCAGTAGGTCCGTTTCAATGCCGATTTTTTCCCTCGCCTGGGCGATGCTCAGGCCATACAGGCTGGCGTAGTCCACTTTATCCAACCGCTGGCAATCGCTGATATAACCCAGCTTCACCGCATCGCGAAAAACTTGCAGGGCCTCATCGTCAAACTTGTAGGGTTTGGGAAAAAGGTATTTGGCAAAAAAACTATACAGCCGCTCTTCGGTGGTGGTCACCCGGTTGGTGCTGCCCATGGTAAAGCCGATCACGAATGCCTCGTCCGCCGCCTGCAGACCGCGGCCGAGTAAAATGTGGATATGGTCGTGGGTGTCGAGGTTGGTGGCGCCGTTGAATATTTCGATGCCCGGCAGATCGAAGCGCGGGTTTTCCACCAGCTGGATGAGCAGGGGTATGTCCTCTTGGTCGAGGGCCATGCCGGCGAGTTCTGCCTTCGCCGCTTGGAAATCTCTGCCGCCTTGGCTCAAGGGAATATGCCAATCGCGGATAGCATTTTTCATAACATTCACGCTATGCTCCTTTTGTTTCGCGCGGATGGACTATCCTACGAAAATCGCAGCCACTAAAAAATAGAGAGCTCGGAGCCAAGTTGAAAAGCACGTTGAANNAGCACGTTGAAAAGCACCTCGAAGGCTAGACTGACGGCCACACTTAATATATTCCCCGACGAGCGCCCCAAATGGGTGCGTTTTTTTCTCGCGACCCTTCCTTTTGTTTTACTCGTCATAGTGTACGGCTGGGCATCCAACGCCCGTTTGAAGGAAAATCCTCAGGACAAGCTGTTGCCGGATGCCGCGCAAATGTTCGAGGCGGTCGACCGCCTCGCGCTGACGCCGGACAAACGCTCCGGCGAATATTTATTGTGGCGAGATACAACCGCCAGCCTGAAGCGCCTCCTGCTGGGCGTTGGTATAGCCGCGGTGCTCGGCTGCTGGCTCGGGTTGGTCATGGGCCTGTTCCGCGCAGCAGACAATCTGCTCGCCGCGTTTATGACCACCCTGGCTCTGATTCCCCCGCTGGCGGTTCTGCCGGTTTTGTTTATCGTTTTCGGCCTGGGCGAAATGGGCAAAGTGGTGCTGATTTTCATAGGCGCTTTTCCCGTGCTGACGCGCGATGTTTATCTCACGGTCAAACAATTGCCCAAGGAACAGATCGTCAAGGCGATGACGCTGGGAGCCCACAATCTCGCCATTGCCTATAGGATCGTTCTGCCGCAGATACTGCCGCGCTTGATCCAATCCNNGCCTGGTTATTTTTGATCGCCGCCGAAGCCATAGCCGCGACCGAAGGCTTGGGATATCGCATCTTTTTGGTGCGGCGCTACATGAGCATGGACGTGATACTGCCCTACGTCGCTTGGATAACCTGCCTCGGCTATGTTATGGACCTGCTCCTGCGCGGACTTTTGCGCTGGCGGTTTCGCTGGTATCTGGCAAATCAGTAGCGGTGCAAGCTGCGGATTAAATCAACGCGCGGAGNNGGGTGAACAAAAATTCATGTCGTCCAACTACAAGCTTCACATCGAGGATATCTACAAGTCCTATAACGGGCGGTGCATTCTCGACAATATCGACCTGCGGGTGGCGCCGGGCGAGTTTTGCACCGTCGTTGGACCCAGCGGCTGCGGCAAGTCGACCCTGCTGCGGCTGATTCTCGGCCAGGAAAAACCCGACAGCACCGGTGGCCGCATCTCCATCGACGGCGCCCCGGTGCCTGCGCCCGATCCGGCGCGCGGCATTGTCTACCAAAAATACAGCCTTTTTCCGCATCTCACGGTGCTGCAAAACGTGCTGCTCGGCAAAACGCTGACTGCCGGAATGTGGTGGAACCCTTTTTACCGCAATCGCCAGCATCTGGAGGAGGCGATGAGCTATCTGGAGCGAGTGCGCCTGGTCGACGCGAGCCAAAAGTATCCGCACGAATTGTCCGGCGGCATGCAGCAGCGGGTGGCCATCGCCCAGGCATTGATCATGAAGCCGCCGATCCTGCTGATGGATGAACCCTTCGGCGCATTGGACCCGGATACTCGCCGCGACGTGCAGCTCTATTTGCTCGAACTGTGGGAGCAGGAAAATCTCACGATCTTTTTTGTCACCCACGATATGACCGAAGCGTGTTTTCTCGGCTCGCGTCTCTTGGTGTTGTCCCAATACTACCGGGATGATCGCGGCGATGACGCCGCCGTGAATCGCGGCGGCCGCATTGTGGGCGACTACCCGCTGCCGCGCACGGCAAGCAGTACGGCCGACCTGGAGTCCAGCGAATTTCAGCAATTAGTCGCCCGGGTGCGGGGCGAAGGTTTTGATCCCCGGGTGCGCCAGCACGTGCGGGAATTCAACTTGCACCACCCGGACGCCTGGCGAACTCTCACCGCGGCGGAAGCCGCGCCCCCTAATCCCCTGCAAGGAAGGAGTGTCCCATGATCCGCCCCCTGTTTGTCTGCCTGCTCTGGCTGCTAGCCGGTTCCGCTCTGGCCGCGCCGCGTTATGTGGACTTCAAGCCGCTGGAGGAAACTTTGCGGGAGACGGTTGCCGACCCGGACCCGGCCGGCCCCACCCTGGTGCCGGTAATCACCTGGGGCGGCGATCTCGCCACCCTCTATGCCAACGGCAACAGCCGCACCACCCAGGCGGGATCCCTCTTCGCCAAACAGGGATTGCAATTGAACCTAAAGCGTCAGGATGTGTTCGCCGAACAATTGAAAGACTACCTGCGCGGCAAGTCGCCTTATTTGCGCGGGACCCTGGGCATGATCAACTCCGCCGCCGACTTGCTCAACAAGGATCCGCGCACCAAACCCGTCGTGATTTATCAAATGACCTGGTCCGCCGGGGGCGATGCCCTGGTGGTGAAGGAGGGTATAAGTTCCGCCAAGGATCTCAAGGGCAAAACCATTGCCATGCAGGCCAATGGCCCCCACGTCGACTACGCTATCCGCATTATTCAGGATGCCGGTTTGGATTTCAGTCAGGTCGCCATCAAATGGCTGCCCGACCTTACCGGCAGCGCCAACAGTCCCATGGCGGCGTTCCAGGACAAAGATGTGGATGCGGCCTTCGTTATTATTCCCGATGCGCTCGCTTTGACGTCCGGCGGCACGGTCGGCACCGGCGCGGAGGATTCGGTGCGCGGTGCGCGCATCCTGCTCTCGACCAAAACGGCCAACCGTGTGATTGCCGATGTTTATGCGGTGCGCAGCGATTACTTCAAAGCCAAGTCGGCACAAGTGCAAGCGTTCGTTAAGGGGCTGATGGAGGGCGAGGAGGCGCTGGCGAAACTGGTCGCGGCGCGCCAGGCTCAGGCCAAGCCTTACGGCGAAGCTATGCGAGCCGGCGCGGAATTTTTGCTGGACAGCGCCGAGGCTGTCGCCGATACCGAGGGCCTTTACGCCGACGCGGAATTTGTCCATTTAAGCGGCAATCAGCGATTTTTTGGGGACGCCAGTTATCCGCGCCGGTTCGAAGTTTTGAACCGGGAAATTCAGACCGGCCTCAAAGCCATAGGGCTCGTAAAAAATCCCCAGCTGACTGCCGCTGGGTGGGATTTCAACCAGCTGCGCGGTGGTTTGCAGCAGACGGCGACGGTCGAGAAAAATCGCTTTAATACCGCCGAGGTCGCGCAGGTGGTCTCGGAAAAACAGAAGCAGAACCGCCTCGCGGACAGCGAGTTGTTCAGCTTTGAAGTCTTTTTCGAGCCCAACCAGAACAGCTTCAGCCCCGATCTCTATAAGGATGATTTCCAGAAAGTCATTCATTTGGCTTCCACCTATGGTGGGGCGATTATTACCGTGGAGGGACACTCGGATCCCATGGGGTATCTGCGCGGTAAAAAGGGCGGCGAGAGCCCCCTGGTGTTGGGGCAGATCAAGCAGGCGGCGAAGAACCTCAGCCTGACCCGCGCCCAATCGGTGCGCGACAGCATCGTTGATTTCGCCCGCAGCCAGGCGATAGCGCTCGATCCCTCGCAGTTCGCGCTCGTCGGCCACGGCATAGCCGCGCCGGCTTCGGGCGTCTGCGGTGAAGACCCCTGCGCGCCGAAAACGGAAAAAGAATGGCGCTCGAACATGCGCGTATTGTTCCGCATTATTCAGGTGGAAGCGGAAAGTGAAGTGTTTCAACCGCTGTGACAGGAAGCCGAAAATGAGAATCGACCGTCTACTAATCGACCGTCTACTAATAGCAACGACTGCCGCGCTCTGTCTCGCCGGCTGCAATCCACAGCAAGCGCCGGGGGCGGGCACGACGCCTGCAGAACCAAACGACCGCTCACCTGCGACCGCGGCCCCGTTATACGCGCTCCAGGCGACCGATAACAGTTGGCCGGCGTTGGAGGGCATGGATACCCTGGCGGACAATCTGCTGGCGGAAAACTACTACATCGTTTTCGACGGCTCCGGCAGCATGGCGGGCGAGGACTGCACCGATGGGCGCAGCAAAATGGAGGAGGCGAAATTCGCCGTGTCTCAATTCCTGAACCGCATCCCCGCCGAGGCCAATGTCGGTCTTTTCGTATTCGATATGGCCGGCATCTCCGAACGTGCGCCCCTGGGTCCGACGCCGCGTCCGGCGCTGGTTAAAATCATCAACGACAGTCAAGCCGGCGGCGGCACCCCGCTGAGCGCCGGCATCGAGCAGGGTTACCGCGCCCTTCTCGCGCAGGGCCAGCGGCAATTGGGCTATGGCCAGTACAACCTGGTGGTGGTGACCGACGGGGAGGCAAGTCCCGGATTTGATCCCGCGGGGGTGGTGGGGCACGTTCTGGCGCAGTCGCCGGTCAACCTGCACACCATAGGTTTCTGCATAGGCACCGACCACTCCCTCAACCAAACCGGCCGCACCTTTTACAAAGCCGCCGACGATCCTAAGAGTTTGGCCCAGGGGCTGGAGGCGGTATTGGCGGAAGTGCCGGATTTTGCGGTGAATCGGTTTGGGGAGTGATTGAGGAATGGGCGGCCCCGCGAGGATTAGGGAGGCCCGCGCAGGGACCGGCGAAACAAGGAGACTTCATGCCGAGCAAGGACAAATTCCCGAGCGGGCCCGCCGCGGCCACGCCTACTCGATTGCGCATTCACGCCAAAAACCTGCGCTTGCACGCGACCGACGCCGAGCGGCGCCTGTGGTATCACCTGCGTGCGGGGCGCTTTATGGGCTTGAAATTTAAAAGGCAGAAGCCGGTTGGGCCTTTTATCGTCGACTTTATTTGTCTGGAGCTTGGATTGATTCTGGAGGCGGATGGTGGGCAGCATGGAATCGAGCACGATCGCGAGCGTGACGCTTGGC
>DJFO01000303.1 GCA_002432555.1 Marinagarivorans sp. UBA5870 | reverse complement strand
GGGCAATATGGGACACGGCTACGCCCGCGCGTTGCCCGCCACCCGCGGATTGGACTTGTCGATCAAACTCAACTGAGGTACCTTTCCCGCCTTTCCGAAACCCGTTTGATTGCGCTCCCGAAACCGTGGGCGACGGGCTGTTATATTTCATTCGTTATATCTGGAGACGGTGATGACCAAACCTTTTGTTGCCATTCTGATGGGATCCGATTCTGACCTGCCGGTAATGGAGGCGGCCTTCGAGGTTCTGCGCAACCTCGGAATTGCTTTTGAAGCCAAGGTGACATCCGCCCACCGCACTCCCAAAGCGACCCATGAGTACGTTGTGGATGCCGACAAACGCGGCTGCGCGACCTTCATTTGCGCCGCGGGCATGGCGGCGCATTTGGCCGGCGCCGTGGCCGCCACTACTTTGAAGCCGGTGATCGGGGTGCCGATCAACAGCTCACTCGATGGGCTGGATGCGCTGCTGTCGACTGTTCAGATGCCGGGGGGAATTCCAGTTGCCTCCGTCGCCATCGGCAAAGCCGGTGCAAAAAATGCCGCTTACCTCGCCGCCCAG
Organism: Marinagarivorans sp. UBA5870; assembly: GCA_002432555.1. Next base: position 2,247 of record DJFO01000303.1, on the reverse strand, counting down.
ATCATCGGCGTCGCGGACCGTGAGCTGCATCAAAAGCTGATAGCCGAGCGCGCCGCGGCCGCCGAAGCGGTGATCGCCAAAGACGCCGCGCTGCAAAAGCAACTCGCAGGCTAAACACTAACGCTTGGACTACCGCGCCCACCCTTTGCTACGCCTCGCCGCGCAGGAGTTAAATCNNCGGCGGAGTCATAGCCTATCCCACTGAGGGAGTATGGGGCCTGGGCGCTAACCCCTTCGATGAAGCCGCCGTGCAGCGCATCTTGCAGCTCAAGCGACGCCCCGTGGGCAAAGGCGTCATTCTCGTAGCGGCAAGCGCTGCGCAGTTCGAATTTATATTGCGCCATCTGAACGCCGACCAGATGGCGACGCTCACAGCCAGCTGGCCCGGCCCAAATACCTGGCTCGTCCCCCACAATGGTACCGTCCCGCCGTGGATATGCGGTGACCACAGCACTGTCGCCCTGCGGGTCAGTGCTCACCCGGTGGTGCGGGCTTTAGCGGAATTGACGGGGCCTTTGGTTTCGACCTCCGCCAACCCGCAGGGCTTGCCTCCCGCGCGCCGGGGATTGCGGGCGCGATGCTATTTCGGTCGCGANNGTCATCTATGCGCCGGGCCAGGTTTGGCATGATGCGAAACCAAGCACCATCCGCGATTTGGCCACAGGCCGTGTCGTACGGCTCTGATGATCGGTCCCACAGAAGCAGATAGGAGCACTCATGAGTCAGCCTGATAAAGCAGCGGTTAAAAGCTATTTGATGGATTTGCAGGACCGTATTTGTGCTTCCTTGAGCGCCGCCGATGGCGGTAAGACGTTTCTCGAGGAGACCTGGGTGCGCCAGGAGGGCGGCGGTGGCCGGTCGAGGATCCTCAATGAAGGCGCGGTGTTCGAAAAGGGCGGTGTCAATTTTTCGCACGTAACCGGCGGTCATATGCCGGCTTCCGCCACGGCGCACCGCCCGGAACTGGCAGGGCGCAGTTTTGAGGCCATGGGCGTGTCGCTGGTTATGCATCCGCGCAATCCCTATGTCCCCACCAGCCACGCCAATGTACGATTCTTCATCGCCGAAAAAGCGGGCGAGGCCCCTGTTTGGTGGTTCGGCGGCGGCTACGATCTCACCCCGTATTATGGCTTCGATGATGACTGTGAACACTGGCACCGGGTCGCGGCCAGCGCGTGCCTGCCCTTTGGCGCCGACGTGTATCGCAACTACAAACGCTGGTGCGACGAGTATTTTTTCCTGAAGCACCGGAATGAGCCCCGCGGCATCGGAGGGCTGTTTTTTGACGATCTGAACCAACCGGACTTCGATCAAAGTTTTGCCTTTATGCGGGCCGTGGGTGACAGCTATTTGGACGCTTACGTCCCGATCGTCAAACGGCGCAGAAACCTGGGGTACGGTGAACGCGAGCGGCAGTTTCAGCTGTACCGACGCGGGCGCTATGTGGAGTTTAATTTGGTGTACGACCGCGGCACTCTCTTCGGCCTGCAAACCGGTGGGCGGACCGAGTCCATCCTTATGTCGCTGCCGCCCCTGGTGCGGTGGGAATACAACTGGCAGCCGGAACCCGGTTCGCCGGAACACGCCCTTTATACGGATTACCTGCGGCCGCGAGAGTGGATTGAGTGACGGATCGTTACGCGGTAGTTGGCAATCCGATTGGGCACTCCAAATCGCCCGAAATCCACCGATTGTTCGCCCAGGCGACCGGCCAGGTCATGTCCTACCACCCTATGCTGGTGGAGCTCAACGGCTTTCGCGAAGCGGTAAACGCCTTTTTTAGCGAGGGCGGTAAAGGGCTCAATGTGACCGTGCCTTTCAAGGAAGAAGCCGCCGCGGTGGCAGACACGCTCACTGACCGAGCGGGGCGCGCGGGCGCCGTGAACACGCTTGCTCGGCAAAGTGACGGTTCCATTCTGGGAGACAATACGGACGGCGCGGGTTTGGTCGCGGACCTGTTGGGCCTGGGCTGGCCCGTCGCTGGCTGTCGCGTACTACTGCTCGGTGCCGGCGGCGCCGCGNNGGCGTCGTGCAACCGCTGCTCGACCAAGGCCCAACGAGCCTTACCTTGGCCAACCGGACGCCCGCTCGAGCGGAGGCGATCGAGAAACTGTTTCCAGGGCGGATCAACGCCTGCGGTTATCCCGCGCTCGCCAATCGCGTGTTCGACTTGGTTATCAATGGGACCTCCGCGAGTTTGGCGGGAGATCTTCCGCCGCTGCCGGCCGGTGTGGTCGGACCGCACAC
>DJFO01000247.1 GCA_002432555.1 Marinagarivorans sp. UBA5870 | reverse complement strand
GTCCCTTACTGCTGCCAAAGATCAGTTCTCCGCGGTCGGTTCTGGTCGAGGTATTGCGATTGAACAAATTGCCCGGCAGACCGTGCCGCTTATCGTAGGAACGGAAAGTGCCGGTCTCCGGGTTAAAACGCGCAAGCCCCTTATGGGTAGTAATCCAAAGTTTATTCTGCTGATCTTCGATAATACCGGTTATGACATCGTCGGGCAGGCCGTCATCCGTATGGTAAGCGGTGAAACGACGCGAAAGAACATCCATGCGATTCATCCTCCGCCGTGAGTCCCCAGCCATAAATTGCCTTTGCTGTCCTCATAAATAACGTTGACGAAATCCGCGCTGATGGTATTGGTCGCTCCCGGCCGGTGTCGGAAGCGCTCGAATTCACCGGTGGCCCGATCAAGCAAGTACAAACCGCGGATCGACCCAACCCACAAATTACCGCGCGAATCCTCATAGATGGCGCGGGTGTAAAAGGTGGCGTCGCCGTCCACCTGTGTCGTATGCGGCACAAAGTGGGTGAAATCATCGGTCTCGCGGTTGTAGCGGTTTACGCCTTCTTCCGTCGCGATCCAGGGCACGCCGCTGCGATCGACCAGCACCGCCCAGGGCTCTTTGCCCATCAAACTGTTAGGCTTGTTCGGATCGGGCATATATTGGCGGAAATGGCCGGTTTTCGAATCGAAGTGATGCAGGCCGGCCGCCCAAATTCCCACCCATAGGTCCCCGGACTTTTCGCCGCTGATACTCAGCACCGTGTCGCCGCGCATGCCGTGGGGATTTTCCGGGTCGTGTCTGAAGCTGGTGAATGCCTGTTTATTCCGGTCGAAACGGCTCAGACCATAGCCGGCGCCAATCCAGATATTCTCATTCACGTCTTCGTAGGTGGCGAGAATTCCCCCGTCCGCCACCGAGTGCGGATCTGTCGGACTGTAGGTGAAGTTGCGGAACACTGAAGCCTGGCGGTCGACCATGTCCACGCCCGACGGAAAAAACCCCACCCATAAATCCCCGGCGCGATCTTCAAACAACACGTTGACCACGTGATTGCCCAGGCTGTTACTGTCGCCTTCACGGTAACTGAAACGGGTGTAGCGGCCGCTGTCCTGATCCAACAAGTTCAGGGCACCGCCGTCCCCCACCCAAATATTCCCGCGCTGATCCTCGACTATGTCCCAGACGATGTCGCTTTTCATGCTGGAGTCGAAGGTATAACGTTTAAACTTCTCGCTGCCGGCGGCCAATTTGTTCAAACCGCCGCCGTAAGTGCCGATCCACAAATTTTGCTGGCTGTCGATGAACAGCGAGCGGTTGGCGAAGAGGCCGTCGTCGCGGCGGACGAGGGCCGATCCGATCAGGATGGCGACCCCGTGGCGCCGCGCGAGATCACGCACGCCGATGACGAAAGGGTCGTCGTCGGCGCTCCGGGCCGCCGCGACAAACTTCGCNNCGGCGGGATCATTGCGGAAGTGGCGAAACGTATTGAGCTGCGGGTCGAACTGGCTCAAGCCGCCGGCGTGGTTACCGATCCAAATCAAACCGCGCTGGTCTTCGACGAGTGACCAGACGACGCTGTCGCCGGAGTCTTTCGGATAGGATTCGTAAAAATAACGCGTGAATTTTCCGGTGTCGCGGAAAAATTGAATAAAGCCGCCCCGGGTACCCAGCCACATGCGGCCCTGACGATCCTCGAGAATGCAGCGGACGTCGTTGACGCTGAGCCCGTAGGGCGAATCCGACGCGTGGAAGAAAGTCTGGAAGGTATCCGTTTCGGCATCGTAACGATTGAGCCCGGATTGCGTCCCCACCCACAGCTCCCCGTCTCGAGTCTGGACTATGTTGTTGACATAGCTGTGGCTCAAAGTGCCCGGCACGCCCTCCTGATGTTTGTAAAACGTCAGACCGTAACCGTCGTATTTGGCCACTCCGTTGGCGCCGCCAAACCACAAAAATCCCTCTTTGTCCTGGGCGATTGCGGTGAGATAACCGATCGACTCCAATTGGTCCGGCAAAATATGCCGAAAGGACAAATTGACCGGCAGCTCCCGCCCCAGCGCCGACTGGTGGGTGCAGAACGCAAGCAGAAGAATCTTACACAGCACCAGCCAATGGCCGAGGAAAAAATTCCTGTGTGTCATAAAAGGACCATTCATTGGGATTGCAAACCCCTCCGGGCAAGCGAAAACCTGGTGGGGAATTGATCTTATTTTACCGCAGCCCGATCCCCGCTAAAGCTGGTGCAATCCGCTTAAGCCGCACCAACGGGCCGCCATCATAAACAAAGCCGTCGCCGGAGGAAAACGCTCGAGGCCGCGCCTTGACGCACCGCGGTACCCCCCATACACTCCAGCGCCACCTGTATCGAGGGAAAAGCCATGGCCCCATCCGACTCTGCGCCGCTCGTCAAACCGGCCGCACCGGCCAAAACCGCGCCCGCGGTGCGCAGCATAGTTGAGACCATCTCGATTCACGATGGCGCGCGCTCGCCGATCTTCCGCGGGAGGGGTGTCTACGAGGCACCCAACTGGAGCCGCGACGGCAAGTTTTTGCTTCTCAACCACGAGGGCCACCTCTACCGACTCGATCTCGCGGGCGGCGCTCCGACACCGGTGGACACGGGTTTTGCGACCCGCTGCAACAACGATCACGGCATTTCCCCGGATGGCCGGGAGATCGTCATCAGCCACCACGACGCCGCCAGCGACGGCGGGTCCATTATCTACCTATTGCCGATTGAGGGGGGCCTCCCCCGTCGAGTCACGGACCATTGGCCCTCCTACTGGCACGGCTGGTCGCCGGACGGTAAAACCCTGGCCTACGTCGCCGGGCGCAAGGGCGAAGACTATAAGATCTACACCATCAGCGTGCGGGGCGGACCGGAAACTCAGCTGACGTTCGGCCCCGGCCTCGACGATGGTCCGGACTACAGCGCCGACGGTCGCCATATTTACTTCAACGGCTTTCGCGAAGGTCGGATGCAGATCTGGCGCATGAACGCGGACGGCAGCGAACCGACGCAAATGGTGCGCTCGCCCCACTCCGACTGGTTTCCGCATCCGTCGCCCGACGGCCGTTATTTGGTATTTCTGCGTTATCTGGAGGACCAGGGACAGGCCCATCCGTTTGGGCGCGACGTGCAACTCATGCTGCTGGAGTTAGAGAGCGGCAAGCTCGCTCCCCTGACGCAGGTCTTCTGGGGCGGGCAAGGCACATTGAATGTTCCCTCCTGGGCGCCGGACAGCCGCCAGTTGGCGTTTGTCAGTTACGAAAAACTCTGAGCCGTGAGCGACCCGCTGCCGATCGATGCCGTCTTGGCGGAAATCCAGCAGGCGCTGGCGGAGCGGGACGAGTTGGTGCTCGAGGCGCCACCCGGCGCTGGCAAAACGACGCGGGTGCCGCTCGCCCTGCTCGGCGCACCCTGGTTGCGCGGGCGGATCCTGCTGCTGGAGCCGCGGCGCATGGCCGCCCGCGCGGCGGCGCAACGCATGGCGGACCTCCTCGGCGAGGCGGTCGGCGCTAGGGTCGGCTACCGCATTCGGCAGGAGTCCCGCGTCGGCCCCGCCACGCGCATCGAGGTGGTCACCGGTGGGGTTCTGCTGCGCCTGCTGCAGGACGACCCGGCCCTCGCCGCCTACAGTTTGATCCTCTTTGATGAATTTCACGAGCGCAGCCTCGATGGCGACCTCGGCCTCGCCCTCGCGCTGCAGGGGCGCAGCCTGCTGCGGGACGCCACAGATCCGCTCAAGGTGCTGGTGATGTCGGCCACACTCGACGGTGACGCCGTCGCGCACTTGTTGCAGGCACCGCGAATCCGCAGCGAGGGCCGCGGGTTTCCCGTCGCCGTCGAATACCTCGGAGAAAACGCGGATCCCGCGCGCGCCGTGCAACGCGCCCTGGCAGAAAACACCGGCAGCCTGCTGGTTTTTTTGCCGGGCCAAAAAGAAATTCTCGCCTTGGCAGCCGAGCTGCGGACCAAGGTTTCGCCGGACGTCCAGGTGGCGCCGCTGTACGGCAACCTCCCGCTCGCCGATCAACAGACCGCAATTGCGCCGGTCCGCCCGCCCTGGCTGCGCAAAATCGTGCTGGCCACCGACATAGCGGAGACCAGTCTCACCATCGAGGGTGTCCAGGTCGTGATCGACGGCGGTTTGCATCGCACGCCGGTATTCGATCCGCGCTCCGGTCTCACCCGCCTGCAGACGCGCCGAATTTCCGCCTCGTCCGCCACGCAACGCGCCGGGCGCGCAGGGCGCTTGGCTCCCGGTATTTGTTACCGCCTCTGGCGCGCGGACGAATCGCTGGCCGCCTTCGCCAAACCCGAGATCACCCAGGCGGATCTAGCGCCCGTCGCCCTGCAAATGTTGGCATTCGGCGTCGCGGATCCCGCGGCACTCGCGTGGCTGACTCCGCCTCCCGCGTCCGCCTTTGACCAGGCGCTCGACCTGCTGCGTTGGCTCGGCGCCATTGAGCGCACCGACCCCGTTCGGTTGACTCGCCACGGCCGGGCTATGGCCGAATTTCCCGCTCATCCACGCCTCGCTCATATGATGCTGCGCGCCGCCGACCTCGGCCTCGGCCGAAGGGCGTGTGCCCTCGCGGCCGCCTTGGAGGAAACCGGGCGACCGGCCCACTTGGGCACGGATGTGGAGCAGTGGGTGGGCCCGCTACTGCAAAATTCGCAACATTCGCGCGGCGACGCCTGGCTCCAGCGCGCACGCCAGCAGCTGACGCAGTTCGAGCGTCTGCTGCCCCGCCGCGCCGAAGCGAAATACCCGTCGCCCACCGGTCTGCTGCTGGCGCTCGCCTATCCGGATCGCATCGCCCGCCGGCGGCAGCCGGACCAGCCGTATTTTCTGCTGGCCAACAGGCGCGGCGCGGCGCTCGAGGAAAGCGACCCACTCGGCCGCCAAGCCTGGCTGGCGGTGGCGGAAGTCGGCGGTCTGGCCGGCAGGCGCGACGATCGCATCTTTGCGGCCGCGGCACTGGATCCGGATTTCTTTGCCGGAGAACTGCAAACCTTGGTGACGGAGCAGGAAGTCGTCGAGTGGTCGGACGCGGAGCAGCGTTTTCTCGCCGAGCGGCGGTGGACAATCGGCGCCCTCCTCTGGCGGCGGGAGAAATTGACGCAACTTGACCCCGCCCGCAAGCGCCGGGCGGTCGCGGATTGGATCCGCGGGCGCGGTTTGCAGGTGCTGCCCTGGGCCGACGGCCACAGACAATGGCGGGCGCGGGTGGAATTGCTGCGGCAGCAGGGCTGTACGAGCGCGGGACTGCCCCCCTGGCCCGATGTGTCCGACGCGGGTTTACTTTCGCAACTGGATCAATGGTTGGTCCCTCACCTGGGGGAAATCACCAAACTGGACGACCTGCGCCGGCTCGATCTCACCTCAGCGCTCGCCGGCCTTTTACCCTGGCCCCTGCCCGCGAAACTCGACGAGTGGGCGCCGCACCACTGGGTGGTACCCTCGGGCTCGCGGATCGCGATCGACTACGACAAAACGCCGCCGGTGCTGGCGGTTAAGCTGCAGGAAATGTTTGGCTGCGAGTCCACGCCGACCATCGCCCAGGGCCGCGTCGCACTGCTGATCCATTTGCTGTCGCCGGCGCAGCGTCCGTTGCAGGTCACCCAGGATCTCGCCGGGTTCTGGCGCAGCAGCTACCAGGAGGTGAAAAAAGAAATGAAGGGCCGATACCCCAAGCACCCCTGGCCCGACGATCCCTTGCAGGCGACCGCCACCCGCTTTACCAAAAAACGGTCTTAGGGCAAAACAGCGCAAAGCGAAAGGCTTGTGCCGGTCAATCGCTAGGGTTTTCGGCGTGGCGCTGGCATATCGATCGGGCTATCCGGCACGGCACTGGCGTCAGCCGTACGGATTCATCGGCCTTCGCCACACGCCATTGGCGATCGACGATCGGCATCCGCCCCACAGACTCGGCAGCGGTTTATTCGTCGTCGAGGCGGCGGCGAAACTCAGCCATCACCGCATCGTAAAGCTCACCTTCGAGAAATTTGTCCTCCACTGCGGATTCAATGGAAGGATTGTCATTCACTTCAATGATGTAAACCTGATTGCCGTTCTGTTTGATGTCCACGCCGTAAAAACCATCGCCGATTTGCTTGGTGGCATTGATGGCCGCCTTGAGCACGGGTTTGGGCACTTCAAAGGTGGGCATGGCATCGAAGCGGCCGGTTTTTTTCCCGGAGTCGGCGGCGTGGTTGTAAATCTGCCAGTGATTTTTCGCCATGTAGTAACGACAGGCGTAGAGCGGCTGGTTGTTCAATACCCCAATCCGCCAATCGAATTCCGTATAGGTGTAGGTCTGCGCAAGCATCAGGGCGCTGTTTTTGAACATGGCCTTGAGTTGCTCCACCAGCTCCTCTTTGGTTTTGACTTTTTTCACACCGACGGAAAAGGAGCCGTCCGGCACCTTCAGCACGATCGGCAGGCCGAGGGCGGCGATCAGGTCGTCGATTTTGCCGAGGTCGGTGCGGGTGAGAATGCGGGTCTTCGGCGTCGGCAGACCGTGTGTTTCCAGCAGCTGCGCCAGGTAAATTTTATTGGTACAACGCAAAATGGAATCGGGATCGTCCATCACCACCAAACCCTCTGCCTGGGCGAGGCGGGCGAACTTGTAGGTGTAGTGGTTGACCGAGGTGGTGGTACGAATAAATAGGGCGTCGTATTCCGACAACTTGCCCAGGTCTTTGCGGGTGATGGTCTCGGCCATTATGTCGTGTTTTTTCGCCGCTTTGATAAAGCGCTTGATCGCGACGGAATTGCTCGGCGGGAAAGGCTCATTGGGATCCACCAGGATCGCCATGTCGTAGCGGTAATTCTTGCGCGTTTTCGCTTTGCGCCAAACCAGATGACTGTAGCTGTCGAGGGCGTTGGCAAAATCGGTCTGCTGCGCCTCCGTCAAGGTATTGAGCGCGCCCGCCTCCATGGCGGCGAGGCGCCAAGTGCCTTTACGCTGGAAGACCACCTTCAAAATAGGCACGGGCATCTGTTCGAAAATCTGCCGCGCCAGATCCGCCAGATGCGGCTCCGCGGTAAAGCCGAAATACACCATCATCTGGTGCTCGTTAGTGTCCCCCGCGATATCCGACAATTCCTCCTGGGCGTCCACGTTGATCACGCCCAACCAAATTCGGCGGGACAAATCTTGGATATGTTTGACCGCCGGCACCACCTGGTGGTGGCGCGCCTCTGCCAGAAGCGAACAGTAATAGCCGGTACTCAGATAACTGTACTGGCGGCAGAGGTTGATGACTTTGTAACGCTCTTTGGAGGTGGGTTGGGCGAGATAATCTTTGGCCAGCACCACGTCTTCGGATGGATAAAAAGCCGCCCAATCCGAGGCGTTTTCAATGACAATCTTAAGTTGGGTCATATACTTATTGGTCCGGGGGCATAAACCGCTTGCGGTTGGGCGCAAGTGTGGCAAAATCTGGCAACTTATCAAGTACTATTTTTATGAATTNNCCTCGTCAAACTCGAAAACCACTGTTTCAACTACGACCGCATCAGCAAGCGCAGCTTTCGCTATTTCCTCACTAAAAGCCAAGCAGAAATTTGGGTAATTGACCAATCCGAACCGGGCAATCCGCCATTGATCACCGCTTACGGCCTGGTGTTATTTCACCGCGGCACTTCGCTCGCCCGTATTTATTCTCTCGCGGTAGATCCCAAGGAGCGCGGCAAGGGCCACGCGCGGCAGCTGATGCTGATAATGGAAGCTTCCGCCAGCAAACACGGGGCGTTATTTATCCGTCTGGAAGTGGCGGACGATAACCAGGGTGCACTGCGGCTTTATCAGTCCCTCGGTTACGAACCCATCCGTCGCCTGCATCAGTACTATGAAGACGGCCACGATGGTCTGCGGCTGGAGAAGCGTCTGCAGATCGACCGACAGATTCCCTCGCAACTGCCCTATTACATCCAGACGACCGATTTTACCTGCGGTCCCTCCTCACTGCTGATGGCCGCGAAACGGATCAACCCGGAACAGCCGGTGAGCCAGATCGAAGAATTTAATATCTGGCGCGAGGCCACCACTATATTCATGACCACCGGCCACGGCGGTACGTCTCCGTACGGGCTGGCCCTCGCCGCTCACAGGCGCGGTTATCAGACCNNCCTCGACACTGTGCGCAGTCCGAAGAAAAAAAAGATCATCGAACTGATTCACCAGGATTTCGCCCAACAGGCGCGCGAGCAGCAGATCCCGGTGTCGCCTTTCCCGAAGGATATAGAATCGATCCGCGTCGCACTGCTGGGTGGCGAACAAATCATTTTGTTGATCAGCACCTATCGCATGAATCGCAGCAAAGGACCCCACTGGGTCTGGCTGGTGAACATCGACGACGAATATGCCTACTTCAACGATCCAGAAGTCGACGAGGACGAGTGGAAAACTTCGGTGGACACGGTTTACGTGCCGGTGCCTGTCGCGGATTTCGCGAAGATGATCAAGTACGGCCGCCACCAATATCGCGCGGCCGTGTTGATCTGCAATTCAGCCCACCGCCGCCCCGGCGCCGGCGGTTGATCCCCACGGAACCACCGCGCGGGTTCCGCCCAAGAAACCGGATGTGCGCGCTTTTGCAATGGGCGGGTGGCGGGATTGGCGGATCGCCTTCGGCATTCGCTCTACGCCGGAGGACGCAACCGCAACGCGGTTTCGCCAAATCCAATCTGCTATCTACAGCTAGAAGTCGAACTACAGCTAGCAGTCGAACTGCAGCTAGAAGTCGAATAAATCCGAGAGAAAACTTTCCCGCTTCTTTTTCTTATAATAACCCTGGTCCCCGTGATGCCGGTGATCCCCCTGGCGTTGATCCCCCTGGCGGTGATCATAGTCGGACGGCGGCGGCCGGCCCGCGGGCGTGTAGTCGGCCTGCCGTGGCGCAGCGTAGGCGGCCGGTGCAGTCTGCGCCGCCCGCTCGAGAATTTTGTCCAGTTCTCCCCGATCGAGCCAAACCCCGCGACATTGGGGGCAGTAGTCGATTTCTACCCCGGACCTCTCGGACATAACCAATTGGGTGGTCTTGCAGTTGGGACATTGCATGGAAAGTCTCCTCTTCGCCAAATAAATTTTTAGACTGCCCCGCCGGGCCGAGTTCATTCGCCGCGGCGGGCGCGCCCCGCTAGTGCGCGAGCGCCAACCGGTATTCCCCCGCTGGGGTTACGTGCAGCACCACCTGCATCTCATTTTTCTCGGTGTCGATTTCCTGGTCATTGAGCAGCACGGCAGTCTGCACCGGGTAGACGCCCTGCGGCATGCCCACCGGCAGAGTGAAGCTGAATTCATTTTCATAGGCGCCGCCTTTTTTGCTGCCCTCGTTGACGTTCTTCACCAAGGACTTGATCACCTTATTGCTATCCTCGTTGTCGTGAATCGCAATTTTTTCCTGCACCAAAATCGGTCCACCACTTCGGCCGGGCACCACCTCGACTTTGGACACCAGCAATATAGGTTCGCCGGGTTTCACCACCTGGCCGGGCTTCAGGCTCGTGGAATAGGCGACCACCTGTGGTTTGTCCGGCAGGTTTTTGTGCTTGTTCTTGTAATCCCGCACCACCGCGTCCTCAGCGGAAACATTCCTAGTGCGATAGTCGATCACCATGTCATAAATGATTTTCGCCGCTATGCCGACCGCGACCACCTTCACGGCGGTTTTGATATTTTCTTTTTTCTCGCAGTCTCTTTTGTCTTTCGACTTCGCGCATTTATCCGAGTCCGGCAACACTTCTTTGGCGACGTCTTTCAGGCCAAAGCCGGTGCCGAAGGTTATTACAGCCGCGAGCGCGGTGGACAATATCAACGGGTTTTTTTTGTTCATAATAAGCTCCTTGAACGTGGTGGTAGCTTGCATGTGGTGGTAGAAAGTACAGCGGGGTGTTTATTCAATGATGATTTGTTTTTTCAGCAGCTCCACGGCCTCCTGCGCCTCACGGCGCAATTGCAGGGCCGGCCGGTAGCCCGGCAAGAATTCCAGCGCCGACTCTGAGTTGGCGATCGCGCAGCTGTAATTTTTCTTCTCGAAACAGGTGCGCCCCTTCGCGAGGACATTCTGGGCTTTTTGCAGGTTACCCTGATATTCGCTACGGGCGAATTCAATTTTCTGCACCAGGTTTTGCGCCTGTGCCGGGTTGGTGTCGGACGCCTGCGCCGCCGTCGCCCGGGCGTGAGCGCAGGCGTAATCTTTTTGTCGCAGACAGGCTTCGGCCGCCGCCATATCGGCATTAAAAGCCTGTGCACGCTCCGCGCGCGCCTGTTGCTGTTGCTGTTGCTGGCGTGTGGCTTCCGCGCGCACCGCGGCCGCGCTATCGGCCGAAGCGCCGCCCTCCGCGAGAACGGTTTCCGCGTTGGCAATCGCACAGGCGAAATCGGCCTGCGCCAGGCAAGTCTGCGCCTGCAGCAAGCGCTGTTGGTGGTCCACCTGGCGAATGGCGTCCGCGAGGCGCTGCTGCATACCGATCAGGTGGGCACTCGCGGCCGAAACTTCCGTCAGGCTCTGCAAATTCCGCCGCGCGCAATCCAGGTCCGCGCGCTGCGTTAGGCAAGCGTCGAACGCCGCCAGCAAATCCGTCTCGCGCTGCCGCAGGAGGGCCGCTTGTGCGTCCGTCAGCAGCGCCTGGGCGGCGGCATGCTCGGGTGCCAGCTGCAGCACCGCCTTGGCGCCGTCGATCGCACAAGGCGCATCACCCTGCTGCAGACAGAGTTCGCCCTTGCGATAGGTCTCACCGATGCGGCTCTCGAGGCGGTCGTCGGTGAGGAACCAGCGCGCGGCGGCGGTCGCTAAAAGCGCGCTCCCGACCACGGTGCCCAACAATAATCCCTTGATGGAACGCTGCTTCTGCGTCAAGCCGCGGTAAAAACGGGTGATGTCCTGCAGGCGCTCCGCACGGCGCAACTTCAGACCGGCGGCGAGGGTCTGCCACTGGTGTTTGTTGAGGGATCTGACCGGCGTCGGGCGCAGCTTTTCCCGCAGCGCCTGGTCCGCCGGCTTGCGATCGTAGGGATGCTTACCCGTGAAGAGTTCATAGGCGATGATTGCCGCCGCGTAAACGTCATCGCTCGGGTGCGGCTCCTCCCCCTCGATCATTTCCAGGCTGGCGTAGGCGGGCGTCAGGGCGCCGAGCGAACCGGCATCGAAGTCCGCTCCGGCCGCTTGGTTGGTTACCCTGGCGATACCGAAGTCCAAGACTTTGGTCCCGTCCTTGGAAACAAAAATGTTACCCGGCTTCAAGTCGCTGTGAACTATGTGTTTTTGATGGGCGTGGGCGAGCGCAAGACCANNGACCAAAGTCGCGGATGATCTTCAGGGCTTGGGCAAGCGGCAGCCCGCTGCCCCGGTGCTGGCGAATCAAAGTTTCCAGGCCCTGCCCCTGCAGCAGCTCCATGGTCATATAAATCACGTCGCCGTCGCGGTCGAAATCGTGCACGGTCACTATGTTGGGGTGCGCGAGTATGTGCGAACGGCTCGCCTCGCGCTGCAGGGTGACGAAGGCGTCCGGGTGATTTTTGAAATCATCGTTCAACACTTTTACCGCGACGAAGGGATTTGGATCCCGCGCCTCGACCTTGCGGAGATCCTTGGCCCGGTACACGGTTCCCATGCCGCCAGCGCCTAAAGTCGCTTCCAGCACAAATCGATGGTTGAGAATGATTTTGTTAGAGGCCAATGCCATATCGGCGGTGTGCTTGGCCTGCGCAAAACCCTGGCTGCTGTCCTGCTCTCGAATTGCCTGCCGAATGCGGGTCAGTTGTACTTCCGCCTGCCCCGGCCGCAACACGGGTGCGGAGGGGTCGGAGTCGCGCCGGGGTTGAAAGACGGTGCCAGAGGAAGCGCCAGCGAGGGCCGGCGGCTGGAGGCGAGTATGATCGCTTCCCGGCGGAGAGTTTTCACCGTCTTTCGCGGAATCATTCATGAAGCAGTCACATCCGGGTGCGGCACAAGCGCGCGCAAACCACTGGGTTCGCCGCGCGGCTAATTAATGATTAATCGACGAAGACCCTGGCATTGCGGAACAGACGCAACCAACCGCCGTCTTCACCCCAGCCGGGCGGCTGCCAGGAGTTGGTCACGGTGCGGAAGACCCGCTCCGGGTGCGGCATCATAATGGTGACGCGCCCGTCGCGACTGCTCAGTGCTGTGATTCCGGCCGGTGAACCGTTGGGGTTGGCCGGGTAACGCGCGGCCGGCCGCAGGTGATTATCGATAAAACGGGCCGTCACCAGGCCACTGCCGTTGCAGCGGCGCAAGGCTTCTTCATCGGCGAACTCCGCCCGTCCTTCCCCGTGCGCCACCGCCACAGGCAGGTGCGAGCCCACCATACCGGCGGTCAATACAGAGGGGGATGCCTCGATTTTCACCAGGGCCACCCGCGCCTCGAACTGTTCCGAAAGATTGCGCACGAAACGCGGCCAATGGTCAGCGCCGGGA